>CAVBPI010000001.1:0-44426 GCA_963596955.1 bacterium
ACCGTTTGACTTGAATTTCAATAATTTCGTATATTTGGAGGACAATATTCAAAGATTGAGATATGGAAGAGAAAAAGTATGGTGATGTCGGGGTATGTGCATGAACTTGACCCGGATGATGTTAAGATGTTTGAAGAAATTGCTAAAACCTCGAAATCAGAGAATGAAAAGCATTTCTTCCGAATTATGGAATATCGTCAGAAACATAATTGTTCTCCGGAGTTTGACTACCTTCTCAACAGTGAGACAAATCCTGATAAGGTCGGTTTCACGAGAGAATGGTATGATGAATATATGTTGTGGGTTGATGGTTCTGAATCAATGGAGACCAATTCATTGTCGTTTTTCTTGACAATGGATTTAAGCGAGTATATTTATGATTTGACAGGTTGCCGCACAATGCTAGAATACCTGCGTTCCATCGATTATGCAAGGATAGATTACGAGGCTGATAGTGACTAATTATGGGACTGGCTAAATATTACAAATAACAAAATCCGCCGCTGAGGGGCGTGAGGGGCGCTGTCCTTTTTCGGGACGGCGCTTTTGTTTTCCTTTGTACCGTAAAATTGAACAGCTTTATACGGACACAATGGGAAAACAGAGAAATACATCACATCTGGCGGCGGAGATAATCCGAGGGAAATGGCTTCTTGCTGATGCGGAGTCATATCTTCCTGCGGTGTTTGCCCTGCTTTCGCGGATGCCGCTTGCCGACGTCGAGGAAACGGCGCGCCCGTCCTTCATGCTTTCGGACGGCTCCGAGATTGGCGACGGCGCACAGGCTACGGTCGAGAAAAAGGTGGCGGTTCTGCCGCTTCATGGCACAATGACGAAATACGAGACCTGCACCTCCGACGGGGCAATGGCGCTCGCTTCGTTCATAAGGAACTGCGCCGACCGTCAGGATATCGTCGCGCTCGTGCTCGACATTGACAGCGGAGGTGGTGCGGCGAACGCCGTTCCGCCGCTCGTCGAGGCAATACAGTATGCCAAGGCGGCGCACAAGCCCGTCATCGCCCACTGTGACCTCTGTTGCTCGGCCGCTCTCTGGGTGGCATCGCAGTGTGACCTCATCTATCTCGACAACCCTATGTCAGAAATAGGTTCCGTCGGGGTTCTGTGCACACTGTCGCTGCCTCCGGAGAAAGACCCGCAGACCGGGGTGAAGATTGTTCCGGTCTATGCGCGTGAATCAGCGGACAAGAACCTCGACTACAGGAAGGCTCTCGAAGGCGACTACAGCCTCATTCAGGACAGCATGTCCCCGATTGTCTCACAGTTCCAGGAAGCAGTGCGTAAAGGCCGTCCGATGCTCGACACCGAAAGGGACGGCGTGCTGACCGGGGCGACCTTCCTCTGTGACGAGGCTCTGAAGCTCGGATTTGCCGATGCCCGCAAGACACTCAAGGAAAGCGTCGAGGCCGCGTTCGCGCTCGCTGAAATCTGACGAAAACACTTATAAACCTCTTATACCAAGTACAATGAATAAAAAAGCACTCTCAAACTCAAAGATGGGCAAAATCGTTGCCCGTCTTCTCGGAAGGCCGGAGCTCGCAGTCAAGGACGGAAAGGTTGAACTTTCCGCCGAGGAGCGCGCGAAGGTTCTTGAGAACTACGGACAGGCTTTCCTCGAAAAGCTGGAGTCCGTCACTCTCGAAGACGATGACGCATTCGACCTCTTCGACGCAGCCGTTGCCGCCAAGACAGCAGAGGCGACCGCGGCTCTCACGGCTCAGGTGAAACAGCTTCAGGGCGACGTCCTGGAACTTTCCCGTGAACCGGAACCGCAGCCTCAGGCACAGGCTCCGTCAAGGCCGCTTTCCGCCGGCGAGGCCACAAGGCAGTTCGTCCTGAACATGAACGCCGCACACAACAGGATTGTCGCGCAGGCGCTCGCATCCACCAACCCGATGGCTTTCGCGGCTCTCGACAGCAGCACGCTTGACGTCGCGGACCTGAACACGGAGTTCAAGATTGTGATGCCTCCAAAGGCAAAGCTCGACCTCCTCGCAAAGAGGCTCTACATGGGCTTCAATGACTCCAAGCACATGACGCGCATCCAGTCCGACCGCGACTTCATCGCGTCCGCTGCCATCTTCACCGAGGTCTCTCAGCAGTTCACCCCTAAGTGGACTCCTAAGGGCACGGCCAAGTTCACTCCGATTCGCATCCCTTACCGCCGGCACAAGATCAACGTCCTGATTCGTCCGACGGACATCATCAAGTCATGGCTGCTCAATCTCTACGAGCAGGGCAAGACTCAGGCGGAGATGCCTATCACCAAGTACATCATCGAGGAGCACATCCTTCCGAAGACCCTCGATGACATCACCCTCTCGATGATCGGAAAGGGAAAGTTCCAGGAAGTCTCCCTCGCGGGGCTCACTGATGGCACTGCCGGTTCGGCTGCGAAGGACTCCATGGACGGCTACGAGACCATCCTCGTCGAGGGTCTCACGGACGAGAACTGCAAAATCAACTACCTCCGCGCGGCGAAGGACTACAGGACGCTCTCTGACGAGGAACTCCTGAAGTATGTTGACAGCTTCGTTGACAACATCTCCGGACTCTTCGCGAAGACCGCAATCGTCTTCTGCTCGGAGCAGTTCCGCACCCGCTACAAGAGGGCGGACTTCGCCGTGAACGGCAAATACACAGGCATCGAGAACGGTGACACCATCCGTTTCACCAACTTCCATCTCGTCGCCCTTGAGTCCATGTACAACTCGCCGATTCTCTTCGCCACTCCTAAGGAGAACTTCGTGGAGTTGGTTGACTACTCCAAGGCGGAGAGCTGCATCAACCGCATCGAGGAGACCAACTACGACGTGAAGGTGTTCGGAGAATACTCTCTGTCAGTGGGCTTCAAGATTGCCGAGGCCGTGTTCGCGGCTGTTCCGACTGGCTACACTCCTTCAGAGAGCATCCTTTCCGAAGGAATCGACCTCTCAGAGGACGGTCCGTGGATGAACGGGACCAAGCCGACGACGTCGGATGATTCGCAGAGTCAGGACGACAACAAGAATCAGAACACGGAGGAGAAGGGCACCGGTGACAACAACAGTCAGGAAGGCGCGTAATCACTGAAAAACAAGCAAGACTATGGCTTATACAAAAGTAAGTATTCCAAAGAACGGAGACGGCGCGGGATGCCCGTCTCCAAAGTCTTCCGACATCATAATCATGGATGTCGAGGACATCGAGACCGAGCCGACGAGAACGCTCGGTGACGTGACCGTTAAGGGCAACTACACCCTCAAGGACGGGGCGAAGGCAGTGTGCGTCTATGGAACTCCGAAGACCATCGCGGCGTCCGAGGAGTATTCCGGCGACGCCGACGCGCGTGGCGTGAAGCAGGGCGTCGAGTTCGAGCACCCGGGCAACGAGAAGGACATCAAGAACTTCGTCGAGGCCTTCATGAACAAAGGCGTCGTCATCCTCGTGAAGGAATGCGACGGCTCCGCTACAGGGCGAGTTCAGGCGTTCGGAAACAAGTGCAACCCTCTGTTCCTCACAGTGGAGAGAACCGACAGCAGCGAGGCCAACAAGCGCAAGCTTACCTGGAAGCAGGACATCGCCGGCAAGTTTCTCCCTGCCGACTATGAGGGCGAGCTTCCGACACTTGCGGACGCTGCAACAGCAGCAACCGAAACTGCCTAATCATTTGAAGGATGGCTAAGAAAGCATCAAAGACTATGGGAACTGAGCCTCGGAAGACAGCCGAGGCTCAGTCTTCCGTTGTTGAAGCCGCTGCACAGGAAGCGCCGGCCGAGAAGAAGTACGATGTGGTCGTGTGTGCCTATCCGGGAACCGAGCCGCTGATGACGCGCCTCTGGGACAGATACCACAACGGACGTCATCTCGTCGTCACGGACACCGTGGCACCGCTTCAGGAAGTTCTGGCGGAATGCCTTGCCGACAACCGGATTGCCGACAGGTTCACGCTTCTTCCTGCCAATGTCATCCCGTGCACGGAAATCTCTGATGAACTCCTTAAAGGGGACTATGTCTATGTGAAACGCGACGGGGAAAGGCAGCCTGTGAGCCGTGTGCCGATGACTTTCGACAAAGAAAGGCTCGTGGCGTGGCTCGCGGCGGATGATTCCGAGACCGATACGGCCGAGAAATTCCTGAAGCGGTATAATGCCGGAAAGCGTCTGATGGAGGTGTCGTTCTCGTTCGGGAACTTCATCACTCCGGTGCTCAGGGCCAACCCTTGCGAAAATGTGGTCATCGAGGCTTTCCTGCGAAAGTTCTTCGTGGCGGCGTCGCCGGAAGGGTTCGCAGCAATCGCCGCGCTCGCTGAAAAATGCCTTCTCAAGGAATAATGAACGAGATTGACAGATGGATTGATTCAGGAGCCGAGGTTCAGGAAGGACTTCGGCTTTTGAGTATATATGCCCCGAACCGCCACCTCGACGCCCTCGTCCGCAAAGCCCCTAAACGGTTCTTCCACCTGTTGAAGGCGGCGCTTCTGCCGTTCTCGACAAGACCGCGGGCCGTGGCCGCGCCTGCACAGGCGCCCCCGAAAGTACGGTTCCGCGAAAGCTGGCCGTTCCTCTCGGAGCCGGATTGCCCGCCGGAGCTGAAGATTCTGGCCGCCGACAAAATCACGGCATGGGAGGAGTCGATGAGTGCGCACGAGGAACTGTTCCAGTGCACCACTCCGGAGCAATGCTACGAAACCGCGAAAAAGGTGGTGGAAAATTATTCCAACAATCGGAAAATCTTCTCCGAATTTACTCATTACAAGGAACATCACTCCGTGCTCGGCGAACATCCGATTTTCAGAGAGTCTAAACAGACGGCGGAACTCCGGGCGATGCCGATTATGGAACTTGTCCGGAAACAGAAGAACCTTGAGGATGCCATCTGGAGAGCCGGCCACGAGATAGAGAGGGGAGACAAACCGCACCTGCGTCCGGAACGGGAAGAGCGTATCGCGGCAAAGCGCCGGATGCTTGAACAGGTGAAACGAATGATTGACGACTATGAACAAAGAAGAGAAAGACGACAGCCTTGACAGGATTGCCAGCCTTGCCGCCCTCGGCTGGCCGGACAATGAAATCTTCATAAGTGAGGGTATAGACGAGAAGGACGTGCCGGAAGAGGTGCGTGAAGCCATCGAGCACGGGCGGCTGAAAAAGCGCGCCGACATCGAGATTGCCGTTGCTCGTGCCGCGGCCACCGGTGCGCCGGAAGCCGTGAAGCAGTTCAACGAGGTCGTCCGGGACAAAAGCTTCAGCATCTCGAAGCTCGACCTGTTCGGCGGCCCTGAGGACCAGGGCGCGTTCGAGCGTATTCAGGACTACATCGCCGGCGGAAGCAGGGGAGACCTCTCGCAGAAGGAGCAGGTGTATATCGACCTTCTGACCATGATATATTCCCTCGACGGCCAGTGGGGAAAGCGGCGCACCGTCAAGTTCCTCACTTCAAAGCCGTTCTCCTTCTCATACGAGCAGGCCTCCAACATATACGCCGAGGCCATCGAGATGTTCTTTGCCAACCGCAAGGTGTCAAAAGAAGCGATGCGGGCGAAGATGGCGGACCAGTACGACACCCTCTATGCCCTCGCGATGCAGAATGCCAGGACAACAAAGGACTTCGAGATTGCGGCCGGAATCCTCTCCAGCAAGGCAAAGGTTCTGAGGCTCGATCAGGACGACCCGCAGCAGCTTCCTGCCGAGAACTACGGCAAGCAGTTCCGCGTGCTCTCGCTTTCTCCTGAAGTCATCGGGCTTCCGCGGGCGAACAGGGACGAGCTGGCCAGGCAGATTGACGGTATCGTGGCTCCGGAGGCCGTGAAGAAGCGCCTCAGGGTCGATGCCGGCATTGATGATCTTGACATAGTTAAATTCATGGACAATGTCGTACAGGAAGAAAGTTAACGTCGAGCGGACCGAAAGCGCGTCCGTTCAGTACCAGAACAAGTTCGCCCAGCTCGTCGCCCTCGTCGGCGCACGCAAGACCTACTGCGAGCTGGGGCGAGGCTCCGCGAAGACCACCGACATTCAGGTGGAAAGGCTCATCGACATCATGTTCGATATGCCGGGCGCTCCCTGCTGCTGGGTGGCCGACACCTTCAGCAACCTCACGGCGAACGTCCTGCCTTCCGTCCTGGAGGGGCTTGAGCGCAAGGGATTCAGAGAGGGCGAGCACTATGTCATAGAGAAGCAGCCGCCGGAGTTCACCGACGCCGAGACAAAGAACCTTCCGGACTGGCTCAAGCCACATTTCTGGAAGCCGTTCAACAGGCTCGTCTCCTATAAGCGCACCATCATCTTCTTCACAGGGCTGAACATCCGCTTCGGTTCGCTCGACCGCCCCTCGACTCTCGCGGGCGCGTCATACGTCTTCGTGTTCGGGGACGAGGCGAAGTATTTCCGTGAGGACAAAATCGCCAACCTCCTCAAGGCCGTGCGCGGCTATAGGCAGGAATACGGCAACAGCGTGTTTTACCGAGGCGTGTGCTTCACCTCCGACATGGCCGACGTCTCCCACATCGGGGAATATGACTGGATGCACAAGGAGGCGGACAATGTGGATAAGACTGCGATACTCACGGTGATAAAGGCGGGGCTCGTGTATAACGAGGCGCTTCATGAATATGTGGCCGCCAAGGACAAATGGCTCAGGACAAAGTCGCCCTCCGACCTCACGGACTGCCGGAACCGTCTCCGCACGGCCGAACTCTGGAAGGCGCGGTGGACTGAACTTCGCAGCCGTCCGGAGGCATCGACCTTCTACATCCGCGCATCGAGCTATGTGAACGCCGACATCCTCACTGAGGAATGGTTCTCGGACGCCATAGCCGCGAAGCTGCCTGACCTGAACACCGCGATACTTTCCCTCAAGCCGCGTCTGGAAAGCGGCGACCGCTTCTACACCGCGCTCTCGGCACGGCACTTCTACTACGACGGCATAGACGAGGACGCCTACGACCGCCTCGATATGCGCGATGTCGAGGACTGCCGCGTGCTCCGTCATCTGAACCGCACCAGGCCATTGCAGGCGGGCGTGGATTTCGGCAATATGTGCTCGATGACAGTCGGGCAGGAGGGAACGGAACAGGGACATGAGATTATCAGAGTGCTCAAGTTCCTCTACACTCTGGCCCCGGAATACACCGAGGACCTCGGAGTGAAGTTCCGCACCTACTTCGCGGCCATGCAGAACCGCGTCCTCTATCTCTACTACGACCGCTCCGGCAACGCCTACAAGTCCGTTGGCGAGGACCAGGTCTCCAAGTTCAAGCGTGCCGTGGAGTGGGACGGCAGCAGCAGGACGGGATGGACGGTGCACCTGATGTCCATACGTCAGGGCAACATCGGCCAGCCGGAGGAGTATGCCTTCATGCAGGAGCTGATGTCGGAGCGCAACCCGCGCCTGCCCTGGCTCCGCATAGACGCATACGCCGCCAAGAACCTGAAGATGTCGCTTGAGCTTGCACGCACCAAGGTGAAGTCCGGGGTGGTGTTCAAGGACAAATCCAGCGAGCGTCTGCCTGTGGCCGAGCTGCCTACGCGCTCCACCAACCCGTCGGATTCGTTCAAGTATCTGCTTATGACAAAGGAGCGGCGCAAGCTCGCCTCGATGCGCTCTTCGGCCGCGAAATCCAACCTCGACCCTCAATTCAAGTAGCCCGGCGCGGGGTCTGCGCGTCATATATCACCTTTTCATTCGTTTGCGACCGCAAACGAAAATGAGCGCGGCCGGGCTTTTTTGTCCGCGAAGAATGCGTTTTTGCCGGAACGTGCGGGGCAAGGCATTGACATATACATATATCCCTTAAAAATATTACCGAAATCATGTAATTTTTCGGGCGTTCGGAATATGGAACCGTCCGTTTCGACGTCGTATGCAGGCAATCCGCACATCGTCCTCGGCTCCCGTTTTCGTGTCCTTTGACGGACGGACGCAAGGGAGTAGCTTTGCACCATGGATGTTTATGAAGCGATAGACGAAATGAGACGGCTCTCTTCCGAGGGAAAGACCTTCAGCTTCTCGTTCATGTCCTGCAACCTTTCGGCGGGTACGAGCGAGGGCGTTGTCTATGTTCCGCACGCGCGGCTCCGCAAGAGGGAATGCAGGGAGCATCACCTTCACGCGGATATGGTCGAGGCCTACATCAATCTCGACACCATGGAGAACCGCCGTTTCTACCAGCCGCTTCTGATGACCTTCAACGGAGAAAAAGTCACATTGAGATGAAGAATACGGTTAAGAAGATTTCGGACCATTCCTATGCGCTGCACCTTGAGGACGGGCGGTGCTTCACCCTCTCCAACAGGAGGGACAGCAGCCTCGACTCGCTTTTCTGGCAGGCGCAGGACCGCAACTGGGAGTATCTCCCGCACACGATTCAGGGCTATAGGGTGATTCCCTACGGCATCGACAACCAGCTGCCGACGCGCCTGCGGGACATCCTCGACTCGAACAACCTCGGCCCTGGCATACTCGAACGCCAGATGGGACTCCTGTTCGGTCAGGGGCTCTATCTTTCACAGCTTTCCTTCGAGGGCGGCAAGATTGAGCGGCAGTGGAAGGAGGACAGGGAAATCATGGACTGGCTCGAAAGCTGGGACTATGTCTCCTACATCAAGGGCTGCATGACCGACTATCTGCATCTGAAGGGGTTCTTCGACGCGAAGTATCTGGAGCGCGGCCACCGCATAGGACGGAAGCCGAGGATTTCCTGCCTTGAGCATATTCCGGCGAAGAACGCCCGTCTCGAATGGACGGACAGCCGTGACATCAGGGACGTGCGCCACATCATCGTCGGCGACTTCGAGAACGCCTGTGTGCGGACGGGCGTGAGGGTGTATCCGGTCTATGACAGGCGGAATCCGGGAAAATACGGGGCTTCGGCATCATATAACCACACATATTCCTTCGCCCGCGACTTCTATTCGGTGCCTCAGTACTGGGGAGCGCTCCGCTGGATAGTCCGGGGTTCGGAGATTCCGACAATCTTCAAGTATGTGACGGACAACGGGATAAACCTCGCCTACCATATCCATGCCCCTAACGAGTACTGGGACACCAAGCGTGACACCCTGAAGAACATCCATCCCGACTGGGACGACGCGAGGGTGGAAAAGGAAATCAGCACTCTCACGTCGGAGCTTCTGACGCAGCTTACGGAGGTTCTTTCCGGCAAGGAGAACGCCGGTAAGTTCTTCTACACGGTGGATATTCCGTCGGAGAACGGCGGCGGGGCGGTTTCATGGAAAATTGAGGCGATTGACCAGAAAATCAAGGATTTCGTCGATTCCCAGCTCAAGATTTCAGAGGCTTCGGCATCCGCCATCACCTCCGGAATGGGGCTTCACCCGTCTCTGAGCAACGTGATGGTGAACGGGAAGCTGGCATCGGGCTCGGAGCTGCTGTATGCCTTCAAGCTCTATCTCCTTTCAGACACGGAGATTGCCTCGAACTGCATCCTTGAACCGATAAATCAGGCCATCGCCTTCAATTTCCCGGAACGCAACCTCAAGCTGGCGTTCTATCATCAGACGATTCAGGCGGAAGAGGCGGTTCCTACCGATGAACGAGTTAAAAATCAATAGATATGCTATTTGACAAAGTACAGAACGGTTCCGAGGAACTGAACACCCTGACGGGGCAGTGGTTCGCGTCCACGCCGTACTACCTCATAAAGACGGAGATTGCCTTCGCCGCGCAGGAACTCGGCTCCATTGTGGGGCAGGAGGTCGTCGAGGCGGCTGAAAAGGCCTATCTCGAAGGCTCTGACGCGGATTTCGTCGATGCCGTGCGGCTTCCGGTTGCGTTCCGGGCCATTGCTCGTTATGCACAGCTCTCAGGAGTGAGCCACGAGGGAACAGGCAGGAAGGTGAAGATGGACGACAACGAGAAGATGCCGTTCGAGTGGATGATTGACCGCGATGACAGGGCGATGCTCGACCGCTACTACAGGGCTCTCGACGCGCTCTATCGCTATCTTGAGAAGAACGAGGTCCCGAGCTGGATGTCATCTCCCGTCCGTGAGCTCTCGGCTCGCTGCATCGTGAGGAGCATCAGCGAATTTGAGAGGTTCTATCCGGTCGATGGCAGTCAGTACGCATGGCATCTGTTCGTTCCGCTGATTGTCGATGCACAGGAGAATGTCGTGGAGCCGTTCGTCGGTGAGGAGGTGTGGGCGCGCATTCTCGCTGCTCCCGATTCAGGTGACGGCACTGCTCTAAGGCTCCGTTCACGCGCTGCACTCCTTGCCGTGCTGACAGCTCTCGTGACGGCGGCGCGGCGCTGGTCACTCGATGTCCTGCCATTGTCAGTCGCGCGGCGTTTCAGCCCGTCCTATCAGGGCAATCGCGAAAGCCGTGCGGCTGAAACCAAGGAAATAGACTGGTTCATCGATAAGACGACTGCCCAGATTGCCGAGGCGAAGGACGAGCTGAAGAAGCTTGCCGGAGCGGCCGGTGAAGCCTGTCTGTTGCCGAAAAATGACCCTGCGAACAAATTTGCGACGGTGGTATGACGGAGATTGAGATATATGAGACCGGGGAACGGCTTTCGTTGCCCTCGTCATGGGACGAGATGACTCCGGAGCAGGTTCGGTTCGTGTTCCGGACCTACGGGGAGTGCATCCTGCGCGGCGGGTCTCCGCTGGAGTTCAATGTCAGAGTGCTCTGTCACTTGCTCGGGCTGCGTTTTTCGCGTCGGACGATGCTTGCGGAGCGCCTTTCCGGCGACGAGGCGACGCGCCTTGACGAGAATCTTGCCATGCTCTGCGACCGCTGTCTCGGATTCCTTCTTGATGTGGAGCCTCAGACCCTGCAATGCCGGCTGACCTTCGACTCGGTGGCGAATCCCCTGCCGGTGGTGCGGAGCGGGCGTTTCCGGCTTTACGGCCCCGCGGACTTGCTTCAGGACCTCACTTTCGGGGAGTTCCGGCACGCGGCCGTTGCCATGCAGGCCTTCCTGCGCTCCGGAAAGGAGGCGGAACTCGACGAGTGCATTGTCTTTCTCTACAGGAGGCGGTGCTCGAAGCCGAACAGGGCGGGACGGCGCGTGATTGCGGTGGATTCCTCGAACATCGAAAGGGAAACGAGGCTCGCGGCGCGGCTTGAGCCCTGGCAGAAGAACCTCGTGCTCCTCTGGTTCGCGTCCTGCCTGAAGTTTCTCCAGACGCAGGACATAGTCATCGACGGCGAAACGGTGGAGCTCGGCCGTCTCTTCTCGGGCGACGGGGACGAGCGCGGCGGCTACGGCTTCGGCTGGAACGACCTCACCGTGCAGATTGCCAAGGACCAGACCATAGGGAACATCGAGCGCGTGGATGAGGAACCGCTTTTCTCCATTCTCGGCATCATGTGGCACAATTTCAAGGAACAGAAACGATATGAAGCGATTTCAAAGGCTCATTAGCCTCACCGAGTACATCGAGGGCTTTTCCCTCCCCGGCATCAGTCCCATCGTGACGACTGCGCAGGCCGACGCGACCTCGAAGCTCCAGCACCTTTCGGGTGTTCAGGTTCTCGCGGCGCGTCCGGAATGCCGTCAGCGGGGCGACACGGATTCCTTCAGTTCCGTGATTTCTACGGCGTTCTTCGTCGTCTCCAAGGGACTCGGCTCGGCCAACACGCCGGAGCGCGAACGGAAGCAGTTCAGTGAGCTTCTTGACATTGCCTCGCAGATTGTTGAGCGCGTGGCCGGCGACTCCACCTCCGGCGCCTGCGGACTCCTTTCCGGACTTTCGCTCGCAGCCGTCGAGATTGTTCCCGAAGCCTCCATTTTCGGCGGCTGGCTCGGCTACAGCGTTGAACTTTCGTTCGAGTAGCGGCCGCCATGTCAGTAAAGGCACGTTTCATACGCAATGTCCTGGAGGAGGAAGGCGCGTCGATGCTCCGCCGCCAGAGTTCCGCCATTCTCTCCAAGCTGGAGACGCGCGCCGGCACGCTTGAGAAGTCCCGCTTAGTTTCGGTGGTCTCCGCGTCCGACTCGTTTGACGGCAAGCTGACCTTTCAGCACGTCGCCTACGAGCGCTTCCTCGACCTCCGCCGTCTCCGCTACGGCTCCAAGGTCGTTTCCCGCCGCCGTCGCATCCACAACCGCTACGTCTTCGGAGCCTACTCCCGCATCGCCGAGCGCCTCATGTACGAGTTCACCGACGAGGTCGCCGCCTCCATCCGCCAACAGATTGAAAATGAATCGCTCTGACGCAAAGTGTTAATAAATATATAAATAAATCAATAAATAAATTTTTGTTGCTATCTTTGCGGGACATTAGGGAGCATATATGGACGCATTTGAGCAGAAATCTTTATTGGAGGCGGTTCTTTACATTCTCAAGAGAACCGGGGGCATCGGATACTATCAGGTGTTCAAGATTCTCTATTTCGCGGAAAAGAACCATCTCGCGAAGTGGGGAAGCAGCATGATTCCCGACCGTTTCTGCGCATTGGAAAACGGTCCTGTGCCTACATTCCTGTACGATGCTCTGCGCGGCCACAGCCGTCGTGAATGTCCCGGACTTCAGGAACTTCTGAAGGAAGGAGTCCAGAACGGCAGCGAGGACGCCTCCTACATTCTCACTGCACGCCGCGACCCGGACATGAACTATCTCTCAAAATCGGAAATAGCCGAACTCGACCGCTCGATTGATGAGAATCTGCCGCTTTCCTTTGCCGAGCTGAAGGACAAATCCCATGACAGCGCATGGAGTGAAGCCTATTACAGCAAGCATTCGGGGCGCAAGTATATGGATCCGGTTCTCATGGCCGAAGCCGCCGATGCCGACAAAAGCACTATCGCCTATCTGAAGGACAGTCTTGAACTTCAAAGCGCCTGTGCCCGATGAACCTTTCGGATTTCCTTTCCTCTGATGTCATCAATTCTCTGACCCGCTCGACGGTTTCTGTCGGTGACGTGTGGAGAATCAGGCTTTATCCGGAAAACGGGATAACTCCGAAAGCCGGCGACAATTCCAGAAACAAGTTTCTTGTCATATTGGGCTTTGACGATGAGGGAAACATATATGGCGGCGTGGTAATCAATTCGAGAATCAACGACCGCATTCCCGTTGCCCTTCAGGACTTGCAGATGCCGATAAGGAAATCCGCCTACCCGTTCCTTGACCACGATTCTTTCGTGGATTGTTCAAAGCTTATGGTCGTCCGCGCCGAAACCTTTGCCAAATGGGAGTTCAAAGGCATCATTTCACAGGACGACATAGAACTCATCGCCGGCACCCTCCGCGAAAGCCCGCTCGTGACAGCCGCCACCCTTGCCCGATTCTCAATTTGAGGTTGATTTTTCGGAAAAGGCTTGCTTTTTTCGGAAATAGTTGCCACCTTTGTGGTGCGATATAAATACTTCTGGCAATTCTATTTTGCGGCTGCGTTATTTCCCGTAAATATAGATTGCTGACATATTCATAGAGATTTTGCCCCTCTGTATGGTCGTCATCGGCGAAAGCCTTGACTGATATTTGCCGCAAGGCTGAAGTATTGTATCGCAGACCTACAACGGAGGGGCTTTTTAATTTGGTTGGTAATGCGATATACTGACGGAAAGCAGCCACGGCTCGACACTGGCAATGAAATCAAGGCGGATGAACTTATACTGAATGCTCGCCTTCAGCTCTACAGGCTCTCAGAAGATCTCATCAAATGGCAGGTCGCTCTCTATGACCGTGACAGGAGCCTGCACGAGAAGCTTGGCAAGGACTTCAACCGCGCCACCCTCGGCTTCTACGAACTCGATGAGGCACTGTCCTCCATTCTTCACAAAGACCTCGAACACAAGATAATTTTCTGCGAGGAGTGATTTCGGGGTGGTGTTTGTAAAATAGTTTGTATCTTGCAAAAAAATTGACACAAATGTTTTGGTTCATATTATTTCTGATAATATTTTTCGCAGCGGAGTTCCCGATGCTGTTTGCCGGCTCTCTGGGAGTACTATATTGGGCAATAATCTTCTTTGGCAGTGGTTTTGTCCCAATAATAATTGTTCTCGTCATCCTTCCTGAACTGTACAAACTCTTTTTCCGCTGGGAAAAATACTATGGAAATGAAATCTATGACAGAGGAGGCAGGAATGCTCTGCGTACAGTACTTTTATTGGCATTGATGCTCGGGATTGCATTGACCATAGTTTTGTGGCGCAAATTCCCCGAAATGGCGGAACATCTATTCTGACAACCATTTCTTTTTACTGTCCTTTTATAGCTGCTCTCGGGCAGCTATTTTTGTGTCATAAAGTTATGATACGATGGCAAAAACAGTCAGAGACGAACAACTTATTCTCAATGTTCTGGTGAACGGAGATGAGGCAAAGAAGCATATCCTTGATTTGGAGAAGTCGATTACAAGCAGTAGGGAAACTCTCAAAAGTCTCAAGGAAGAACAGTCAAAGTTTGTGAAGGGGAGCGAGAATTGGAAACGCCTGAAGGCAGAAATTGATAATGTCAAAGGAAGCATAAAGTCTCAGCAGGGCGAACTGGCAAAAGCCAGAATGGAGCAGTCACGAATGAATGCGTCTGTTGATGACCTGCGAAAAAGAATACGCCTTCTTCGCGACACTCTCAGCAAGACAAATCCGAATACCAAAGAATGGCGTGTTTATAACGATGAACTTCGGCTGTCAAGAAACAGATTGGCACAATTGGAGGCGCAGTCTAAAGCGATGCATGGGACAATCTGCGGTTTGGCCGAAGCCGCTCAGAAATCTTGGGGACCAGTGCTTTCGGGATGGCGAATTATACAGCGTTTTCGCGGACAGATTGAACAGGCGAAACAGTCGTGGCTGCAATATGACGAGGCGCTCGTTGATGCGATGAAGACAACCGGATTGAGCCGCGACGAAATCGAGGAACTGAGCGCGGAACTCAAGAAGTTCGACACGCGAACCGCCCAGAATGAGTTGCTGTCGCTGGCTCGTGTGGGTGGTAAGTTGGGCATCTCCGGGAAGGAAGACTTGTTGGAGTTCGTTTCCGCTGCTGACAAAATCAATGTCGCGTTGAAAGAAGACCTTGGAGGAGACGCTGAGGCTGCCATAGGCCAGATTGGAAAACTCGTTGATATATTCCAGCTGAAGGGACAGATGGGTCTTGAAAAGGCGATGTTGTCCGTAGGTTCTGCAATCAATGAGCTCGGTGCCGCATCGACCGCTAACGAGGGCTACATCGTGAACTTCACCAACCGCCTCGCAGGTATAGCTCCGAACGCCAAAATCTCCATTGACAAAATCCTCGGCCTTGCATCCACCCTCGACGCGAACGCACAGGCAGCAGAGACCGCCGCAACAGCCATCGGTCAGACAATCACGGCAATGTTCAAGAAAACCGAGACATTCGCTCAGATTGCGAAGATGCCGTTCGAGGAGTTCCGTGACCTCCTGACAAATGACGTGAACGGTGCCCTCGTCAAAGTGCTTGAGGGGATGAAGGGCGACCAGGGATTGTTCGACATCGTGGCCGCCATGGACGAGATGCACTTGAACGGCCAGAGGGCAACGACCGTGCTCGGAGCTCTGGCCAACAATGTCGATATGCTCAAGACTCAGCAGCAGCTCGCGAACGAGGCCTTTCAGGAGGGCACGTCGCTGACCAACGAGTTCAACACGAAGAATGAATCCGCCACGGCCGTGCTCGAAAAGACAAAGAAGGCTCTTGAAGAGCAATGGGTTGAATTGGGGCAGAAATTGACACCTGCGCTCAATACGGCGACATCGGCAACAACAGGAATCGTTTCTGTCGTTAATCAGGCAATTACTTTCGGAATTAAATATAAGGCGGTAATCATAGCAATCACTGCTGCATACGCGGCAATGAATATAGTATCGGCCGCAAAGATTGCTTATGACAAACTTCGACATTTCTACAGTGCCCAGAATCGCGCTGACCTTCTAATGGAGGCAAGTCTGTTACAGGGCTGCACCAAGGCAACGATGCTCCAATGTGCAGCTCAGAATCTTCTTGCTGGAAATGTAAAAGGTGCGGCATTGGCATTCAAAGCTTTGGGGAAAGCGATGTGGGCAAATCCCATCGGTCTTATTGCGGGAGCCGTTGCTGCGCTTGCAGCCGGTATTGGAACGATGATTTCCAAATCCCGCGAAGCCACCAAGGAACTCCGCGAACTGAACCAAAGAACTGTTGACACGACATCCTCTTTCGTCAAGGCGCAGGCTGAAATAGATAAGGAGCGCAAGTCTCTTGAAGAACTGAAGGATGCGGCGACAAATGCGGCGGAGGGCAGCGACGAGCGCAAGAGGGCAATCGACAAAATCAATGAACTCTACGGCGACTATCTCCCGCAGCTCCTTACGGAGAAGACTTCCAACGAGGAACTGGAGACGGCGTTGTCAAATGTAAACACTCAACTGGAGCGGAAAATCAAACTTCAGGCGCAGGAAAATGCGATGATGGAGGTCGAGCAGCATAAAATTGATTCCGTAAAGGCTACAGTCAATGCTTTGGCTGCGGAATACGAGAAGAAATTCAATAAAAAGATGCCGGCATCTGCGATAAGCAGTCTCACATCAAGCCTTTCGGAGGCGTATGATTCAGGCTCTACAGCCAGAATGGATAAACCAGTAGAAAGCGTTTTTGAACAGAAATATCGTTGGGGTCACTCAGGGCGTTCCACATTTGGAGAAGAAGGTCGTATTCTTGACATACGCGATGAATTTCAAAAAGCCATAGATTCTGCAAATACACTGCGCTCCGTCATCAAAGGTCTCTATGGCGACCTCTCGTCTGAACCCTCCGGCAACACCGCACCGCTCGGAAGCCTTGTCGGAGGCGGAACGCCCGAAAACTCCGGAGGCGGAACGGGCGGCAACAGCAATTCAGGCGGCGATGACGACAAATTGCGGCTCGATAAGGATGAGGCATATCTTAGGGGAAAGATTGACCTTCAGAAGAAATATGCGGCGAAGGAGATTGCCACAAAGGATGAGCTGGACGCGCAGATTCTCCAGCTGGAGATTGACACTCTCGACCGCCGCATCAAGTCCGGAAAGGCGGGCGGGGACGAACTCCTGAAGCTTCAGGAACAGCTTGCGGGAAAACGGGCGCAGCAGACGGAAAAAGAGAGCCGCACGGCTGAACAGCAGGCCAAGGAGGAGGCACGCAAGAAGGAGGAACAGGCCAAGACCGCGACACAGCTTGCCATTGATGCCGAGAAGGACTTGAAAGAAAAGGCGATAAAGGAGGAAAAACGGAGGTATGAGGCCGAAAAGAAAAAGGCGGAGGGCAATGCCGAGTCTCTGGAACTTGTGGAGAAAATCCATCAGAACAATCTCGACAAAATAGAGCTTGACGCCTTCAACCGCGAGGTCAAGCGGCTGGAGGACGAGCACAAGCTGAAGCGCACCCAAAAGGAGAACGCGCAGGCTGAAGAACTTTTGGCGTTCAAGGGCACGGAGGAGGAAAAGGCGGCCTTGAAGAGGAAGCACACGCAGGAACTTGCGGAGCTTGATGTCGAGTATCTGAAAGACTTGGAAGAAATGCTTCAGAAGGTGGTTGATGACAAAACGCTTGAGGGAATGTCCGTAAGCCTTGACGAGGCCGACCTTCTGAAGATTAAACAGCAGCTTGCCGACATCATCAAGCGCAAGAACGCGGCGGCTGGTACTGCACAGGACGCTTCGCAGGATCCGTCTGACAGCCCGAAGAAAGAAAGCCACTCTCTGAGGGATGGCACGGGCAAAGGCAGCCTGTTCGGTGTGTCGCAGGACGACTGGGAGGCGTTCTTTGCCAATCTCAAGGAGGGAAAGTTCGGCGCGGAGGACTTGCAGACGGTTGTCGCCGGCATCGGAGGTGCCGCACAGGAAGCCTTCAGTCTCGCTTCAAAGTTCATGGACTTGACAAAGAAGAAGGAAGACGCTCAGCTCAAGGAGTACAAGAAGAATCAGGACAACCGCAAGAACTCCCTCGAAAAGCGCCTGAACGCAGGTCTCATCACAGAGTCTCAGTACAATGCGCAGGTTGAGCAGATGGATGCCGAATATGAGGCTTATCAGGAAGAACTTGCGCTCAAACAGGCGAAGCGCGAAAAGACTCTGAACCTCACGCAGGCTATAATCAACACGGCTTTGGGTGTGACATCGACGCTCGCTCAGTGGGGCGTTCCGTGGGGACTCATTCCGGCCGGAATAATGGCCGCTATGGGCGCAGCAGAAATTGCCATCATAGCCTCGCAGCCTGTAACGGTCGGAGCAGAGGAGGGCGGTTACATCAATATGAAGCGCCAACAGGACGGTAAGTCATTCAATGCCAAGCTCAATCCGTCGGCGCGCGGTTTTGTCACGCAGCCGACCGTCATAGTGGGCGAAAACGGCTCCGAGTATGTAATCCCGCACGAGGCTCTTGAGAATCCGAGCCTCCTCCCGATTATCTCCACCATGGAGACCGCCCGCCGCAACGGCAAGCTCCGCAGCCTGAACTTCAACGCGGTCTATCCGGCTACGGCGATGCCCGGGCGTGTCTCCGGCGGATTCATCGAGGGCGGAAACTCACAGATTGTGACCGCATCCGCCGACGGCACAGAAAGCTCCGCCACCGACGCGGCTCTCACGAAGGCCATCGAGAAGCTGACAAAGAAACTCGACGAGCCGATTACCGCCCGCGTGTCGATGCTCGGCAAGGGCGGAATCAAGGAAACCGAGGAAAAGTATAACAAGCTCAGAAGAAGAGGACAGTTAGGATGATAAAGATTATGACAAAGGACGGCATCTCGCTCGACCTCGCGCCGGATGCCGAATTCGTGATTGAGTACAACAATCCGATGATGGAGGATGACCGCATCCCGGTCCCGTTCTCCACCTCCATCGCCCTTCTCCCCTCGGCGACCAACTGCAAGGTTCTCCAGTACCTCCCGGCACTGAAATTAGAGCCGGTCGTCAAGAAATTAGCCGCATCCTTAGTGTTCAACGGCATCCCGTTCCTCACCGGCACCCTCATCTACGACGGCATCGAGGACGGCAACCTGAACTACACCTTCTCCGGCCGGGACATCGAGAACGACTGGGGAATGAAGATTTATGAATTTACCGGCGCTAAATATGTGGCTGGAGTTGATAAGGATGGAGTCGCATTTCCTCCTGTTGTGCTCAAGGACTATACGGGATATTTTGTGGAAGAACTTGATGACCTTTCTACGCTATTGGAAGACGACCGTAAATATCCGAAAGTTGAAGCCCGGATAAAATACGGGAATTTCCCATTAACCAAAGGTTTGGATGCGGAAACCTATAAAAGGACAGTACCGGCAATCAGTGCAGAAAAGATAATAGGTGAGCATTTGCTTTTCTCCACAGATATATTGCAGTTGTATCCGTTCATATATATTCTGGCGCAATACTGTCTGGATGATACTATTTCTGACAATGAGGCGGATGCATTCAGAAACTTACCGGATATTACCTTGGTTGAATTTGTACAAGAGTTGGCGAAAATGTTTTGTGCCGCAGTTTTTGATTGTGGCGACCGATTTGAGATGATGTCATTTGAATCTGTGTCGAAACGAAATGCAGAAATGGATTGGACTGGAAAGGTCTCAGACACATTCAGCGGAAGCTTCGATGTCGCAAGTGGCTATCTTTTTGCGTATGGAAATGCTGAAGAAGATGCCTTCGATAGTTCAGAGGTCGTTGATGTCCCAAATTTAGCTGCAGCCATATTCCCTTATGGAATGGAATATAACTATACGAATAAAGGGGTTTCGGACTGGGAGAGAACAGTCAGAATAAAATCGACAGGCGATTGCTTGAGTGTTTATTGTCGTGCTCCGCAAGGTTCGATGGTATATGGCGGTGTTTATAAGAATTTCTTGACTGTGGTTTTATCTGGGGACATAGTATTTCATAATAATCTGAAAGTAGGGCAAGATGTTGATGCCGAAGAGGTTGAAGAAGTCTCATGTGGGTTCAATCTTGTTAAAAGCCTCCCAATGGTATTTACATCTCACTACGATGATGATAAGAGCCATAGCGGAAGCAGAATCGTATGTAACCTTGAACAGAAAGTGATAACTACGCCAATTGTCGAAACTGTTGGAGGAACGGATTCTGCGCGGGGTACAGACATATATATAGGCCTGCTGAATAAAGGTGGGCTTTCCGGAGATGGACGGTATGTGGATTTGCCAGTTCGTTGGTATCTTCCAGAAGTAGAACCATACCACTTGTTCCCAGACGATGCTACCATTGATACATTTGCAGATAAAACACTCATCCCCGAAGGTTCGACCGAACCAATATCCCTCCGTCCGGGCTGGCTCTATGAGCATTTCCACAAGCGTTACGCGCAGTGGCTCTCCGCCGACCGGCAGGTCATCAGCTGCGACGTAAACCTCAATGAATTCGACCTCGTGAACTTCCGAATGTACAAAAAGGTCAGGCTGCATGGACGCGATTTCTTCGTGAAGAAGCTTTCGGTGACGCTCCGTGCCGGCTCCGAAACCATGGAATGCAGCGCGGACTTCATCTCTGCATAGTGTCCTTTTTTCCAAGGAGTCAAGTCAGTAGCTTTGCATCATGACAATAGACACATCATATCAGGATCAGTTTCCGTTCCTCTTCGCGGGGAACGCGGGAACTATCAAAATCACGGTATCGGCGAATGAAGCGATACCGATAATTATCGAATCCCGTAAGTATTCAGGCACCAAGGTCACTGAATTTTTTCAAACATATTTTACTGTGAAGGCAAATGAACGGGGCATATATGAATTGGACCTTACTGATATACTCTCCTCTATGTCGTTCGCATTTAATGGGAAGCCAAATGTCGGATTTGGAGAATTTTTGAGATATGACCAGCGCTTCCTGCTTCGCCTCGGTGATGATGACGATATTACTTGGGACAAAACAGTTCTCTCGGGAAAATTAAGTGACTCGATGCTTAAGAATGTTTATGAACACCGTTGCTTTGTGACAGTAAGACCATTGGTCAGTTTCGCACGAGCTGACGGCAAGCCTGATTATATGATGTTTGTCCCGTCTCAGTCGGTCATCTCTGTAGTCGTCTATTCCGATATCATGCCGCCATTTATGCCTACAGTTGGCATTAAATGGATACGTCGTATCGGAACATTTGATGTCTCATTGGCCAATATCCAAAGACTCCTTGATACCAAGGGGTATTCCGGACTTAAAATTACGGCATACGATATATTTCTTGAAAGTCAAGTGACTGATGGAGATGTGACATCCGTCGTGAAGTCCGAAGTCCTCAGATTCATAGTTCCGGACCGTAAGGTATCGGCGTTCGAGTTTCTGAGCAGCGTGGGGATGCTTGAGCCGATATATGCCGTAGGACGGAAGAAATCTGAGGTCGAGACTGAAACCAAGACATTCGTGAACGACGGAGTTGAGCGGGAACTGACCAATGACAGCCGTCTTGTGCATGAGACTTTCACGGGGTGGCTCGCAAGTGCGGACGATGTCAGGTTTTGGCAGGAGTTCTTCTCGTCGGCGGAGCGGTATGCCGTGATTGACGGCGTTTCGCGGAGAATCGTCGTCGATGAGATTGATTCTGAATGTACGGACGGCGAACTCAGCGCCTTCTCGTTCAAGTGGCACTATGCCGACAAATATGCCGACCCGGCGAGAATGCCGATGCGGAAAGAACTGAAACAATACAAACCAACGATATGAAATATCAGAATTTCAAAAGCGACTTTGTCTCCGCACACGAATTCTACAGGCAGGACGGGGACACAAAGACTCAGGTAGCTGTTCCCTCTCATGTCCGGCTGACCTTTTTCACGGAGGAGAGGCGCGGCTGCATCACCGTCGAGCGCAACGGCGCGAAGATGACCGGCTGTTCCGTCTCCGGGGACGGGATGACGCTCACGGCTCATGTCCCGCTGTCAAGAAAATGCCTCGGCACCGGCGAACTCTTCTGCGAGATTGCGGAGATTTCGGCGGATGCCGCATTCCCGGAACAGGAGAAGATAGAGGTGACTCCGATAAAGACGGGCGTGACCCTCTGGCCGGGCAAGACTGACGACTCGGCCGAAGTCTCAGTCAGCACCGTCCTCGGCGTCATTTGCCCCGGCGCCGTCCGCTACGACACCGCCCAGAACCTCACTGTTACCCAGAAGGCGCAGGCACGGAAGAACATCGGCGCGTTGTCGGATGCCGCCGGCGCGGTGACAACCGACAACATTCAGGACGGGGCTATAACGAAGGCCAAGCTGGCCGCGAAGTCTGTAAACAGCACCCGGCTCACAGCTGATTCCGTCACGACGACGAAGATTGTTGACGGCGCCGTGACGAAAGCGAAACTTTCAGAGGAGGTTGCAGGAATTGTCGAGAACAGCGTGCTGACAACTCCACAGACACTCAATGACTTGAAGAAAGAGCAGGCGCGTAAAAATATAAATGCGAATGAAGATGTCGGGTTGTCAGAAGGAACCGTCGCCGACAGCATTCAGCAGCGCCACAGTCAGGCCATAAGCGAGAACTCGACTGCGCTCGGCTCAGGCACCCTTGCCGGAACCAAGGGCTTCAGATGGACGGCGATAGACTTCACGACAAAGACCATCACCCTCGCCCAGCCGCTCACGGGCTCAATCGGTGCAGGGGCGCTGATTTCCATAATCAATGACAAGCACTACGACAAATGCTCGAAGGTGGCGGCCACGGCTGCCAAGGGCGCGACGACGCTCAAGGTGGAATCCCTTCCGTTCACATCAATAGCCGAGGATACGGGAGACGACGCTAAGACTCTCATGATTTATTCCAATCCAAATGCAGGTGACGTTGACTTGGGCGACGGCGCTCATGCGGAGGGTGTCAACACAAAGGCAACACAGAGGGCATCTCACGCGGAAGGAAGAGATACCTATGCCGCGGGGCAATACTCCCATGCAGAAGGTCGGGAAACCGAAGCGTTCTACGCCTCTCACGCAGAAGGCCGAGGCTCGAAAGCGACAGGTGATGTCTCTCACGCGGAAGGTCTGGGCACTTTTGCAATGGGTGACCACACTCATGCCGAGGGACAGAATACTCACGCCGTAGGCCTGAATGCCCATGCGGAAGGTTTGAGAGGGTGGGCCAACGGGCAGCACTCTCATGTGGAAGGCGTTGATACCGTAGCGAGCAACACGGCGGAGCATGCCGAGGGCAAGTTCAACAAGTCATCAAAGGCGGACGGCTCATTTGGCAGCGCCGGCAACACTCTGCACTCCATAGGCATCGGCACGTCTGCATCAGACAGGAAGAACGCCTGGGAAATCATGCAGAACGGCGACGCCTACCTTCTCGGGCTCGGCAAGTACGACGGCACCAACCCCGTTGCGGCCGGGTCTGTGCAGAAGGTTTTCGGAGCGCTCCTCGCCTTGTTCAAGCCGGTTCAGGTCAACGACAACAAGTCCGGCGCGACCGACGCCACGCAGCTCGCGGAGATAAAGGCATACGCGGCAAAGCTCGCGTTGTGCGGAGTTGACACGACAAAGGGCTACGAGATTCCGATTCTCTACAACGGCGGCTCCAAGGGCTTCATCGGGTTCAACCCCAACGCGGCATCGTCCTTCAACGGCTATGCGGTCACTCCGGAGGGCAACCTCTACACCCTGACGATGAACGCCACCACCGGAGCGCTGACCAAGAAGATACTCGCGACAACGGCCGTCACCGACGCCCTGAGCACCAACAAGCAGCCGAAGACCGACACCGCCCTCAAGACGACGAGCAAGACCGTCACCGGCGCAATCAACGAGGTGAACGACAAGACCGCATACGTGGCGTTTACCGACGTCACGAAGCTCTCGACGAACCTCGGCAAGCGCCTTATCTACAAGGGCGGGGACGTGACGCTCTCCTCGCAGATTTCAATCAACTCGAACATATATGAGATTGACTTCAACGGCGCGACCATAACCATCGGTGCGCTTGCGAAGACCGGAATCACTGCAATAAAGGGACATGGCCACTGCGTTATCAGGAACCTTGTGATTGACGGTACCTGGGCAGTGAACGCGGATGCAGTGAGCAATGTCCTTGAAACGTTCGCCGGGGTGGAGAATGTGAGCGTTGAAGTTGTTTTTTCAGGCAGCAAGTACGGCCGTGGATTCTTCAGTTGTCAGAGACTCATCAACTGCAAGGCGGGGATTATGAGCAGTCAGTCAGAGGCGGTGACGCGCGGATTCAGTTACTGCGAGTACCTCTATATGTGCAGGATTGCGGAAAACAGTGACGGCGAGGGATTCTTCCACTGTACCAACATGATTTCATGTGATGTTTTGGCGGTGTCCGGAACAAGTCATGGCAGTTTGTATGTTTTAGCCGGATGCAAGGGAAAGGAACTCGTCGAATGCTCCAACTACATGAACTTCCGTCGTTGCACTAATGCGGACGAATCAAATGTAAACCCTATATATGGATTTTTCTCCGACACCGACAGTCTTTCGGTGAATGGTTATAGTCTGACTCCGTTCGCGAATATCATTGCCGCCAAGAACGAGGGCGGCTCAAAGGCTCTCGTGCATCCGGGCGGAGGAACGGGTGTGGCTGAAGTTCCTCTCGACATTTATACTTCCGGGAACTCCATCGCACGCAGGCTCAATGACGGACGGCTCAGGGCAGCGCCGGCCACGGTTGCGGACGACGTGGTGGTCAAGAGCCAGCTCGATGCTCTGGCCGCGAAGATTACCGAACTTCAGACCGAAATCAACGCGCTAAAGGGATGATGCCATGGACTGGACGAACATCATAATTACCCTAATTACCTCCGGGGCGTTCACGGCCATCTACCTCCTCGGCGACCGGAAGACGGCGGCCGTGCTCGACAATGTCAGCAAGACCATCGACCAATGGCAGGAACTCCTCGGGGAGGTGAAGTGCGAACTCGCCGACCAGCGGGAAGCGTCCAAGACTGCCAAGGATGACTACGAGGCTCACCTTGTGGTGAAGGACAACAAGATAGATTCCCTCTACAAGGAGATAGCCGTCCTGCGCGACCGCAACGACCGCCTCAGCTCCAACGTCGCCCGCCTCACAATCGTCCGCTGCTGGAAGGTGGGCTGCGGCGACCGCCAGCCCCCGATGGGAACCAAGGTCTCAGTCACCGAGGACGTCACCAACATAATCGAACAGGTAAAGATTGAATAAACTCGGATTTATCCGTTTTCACAGCTCCTTGACATACTGGAATTGCCGAATATTATTTACCTTTGCAAGGTCAAAATATAACGGCTATGGAAAATCAATTAACAAAGGAAACGGCAGCTCTGTTCGAGCAGTTGAAGCATACAACCAAATCAGGCGTTGAATATTGGTCCGCGCGTGAGATATATCCCCATCTGGGATATACGCAGTGGAGGAACTTTCAGAATGCGATAGAAAAGGCCAAGGAAGCGTGCAAATCGGCAACTGGAAACGTTCGGGAACATTTTGCTGATGTCAGCAAAACGATAGCTATGCCCAAAGGGGCATCAAAAGAGATAGATGATGTTCTCCTTACACGATATGCCTGTTATCTCGTTGCCCAGAACGGAGATTCGCAAAAACCAGAAATAGCCCAGGCTCAGACATATTTCGCGATTCAGACCAGATATGCGGAGATTCAGCAGATGCGTGAATATGAGAACCTTACAACTGAGGAAGAACGCCGTCTGTTTCTGCGAAATGAATTATACAAACACAACTCACAACTTGCAGATGCAGCGAGGGCAGCTGGTGTCATTGAGCCTCGCGACTATGCCATTTTTCAGAATTACGGCTATATGGGATTGTATGGCGGTATGACCGCACAGGACATTCACAAGAAAAAGGGTCTGAAAAAGAGTCAGAAGATACTTGACCACATGGGCAGCACGGAATTGGCCGCCAACCTTTTCCGTGCGACGCAGACGGAAGAGAAACTGAGGCGTGAGAATATTCGCGGGAAGTCAAGGGCAAATGAAACTCATTATAAGGTGGGCGCGAAGGTTAGACAGACCATAAGGGAACTCGGTGGTACTATGCCAGAAAACTTGCCTACGGCGGAAAGCATCAAGTCTGTGGAGAACAAACATAAGAAACTTACTGAGAAAGAAACGAAAGAAATTCCATAAACTTATATTTTGACACAAACTTTATGGACACGGCAATTCCGGTATTTCGGGGTTGCCGTTTTTTATGTGTAACAAATTGAATAAATGATATGGGAACAGTCAGCAAAAACTTTGACTATCGGGAATTTGAAAAGACGGACGTTCCGGGAATGCAGGTGAAGAACACAATCACCTCGACGGAAGCTCGCGACAGCATCAAGGCGCTCGTCGATAATGTCCTCCAGCCTTTGAGGGACGCATGGGGTGAACCGCTCGCAATCAACAGCGGCTACAGGTGTCCGGAGGTGAACAGGGCGGTCGGTGGCGTTCCGACCTCGCAGCACACCAAGGGAGAGGCCGCCGACGTGTGCCCGTTCGGACGCAACGGCCATGGCGACATAGAGGTTGTCCGGAAGCTCGCGACCACCGCCCGCAACCTCGGTCTGCCTTTCGACCAGATGATTCTTTACCCGTCGTTCGTCCATTTCAGCCACAGGCTCAAAGGCGAACAGCGCGGACAGATTCTCTACAACAGGAGATACACAGGAAAGAAACTCTAAAAATCAAAGATATGAAAGTACTTGTAGCATTGCTTCTCTATTTCCACCAGCTGCCGCAGACACTGCTGGGGTTCGTGCTTGCCATCATCTACAAGGGTACTGAAAAACTTGAACAGAAGGGAAAGTGTCTGATTATCGTGCGTCGTTCGGTGAAGATGCACGGCGGAATCTCGCTCGGTCAGTGGGTGTTCGTTAACCAGTTCGCCGGAGAAAAGACAGTGAAGCACGAACTCGGCCACTGCATTCAGTCGCAGTACCTCGGCTGGCTCTACCTCCTCGTCATCGGCTTGCCGTCAATCCTGTGGGCGATGCTCTACGACATCCCGACAATAAGGAAGAGGTGGTCGTATTACGACTTCTACACCGAGCGCTGGGCGGACAAACTCGGCGGAGTGGTCAGAAAATGATTGTACTACAACTTGTAGTATATTGAAAGCTCTTTGAAATATTGGAATTGCTTGTTATTTACAGAATTATAACATAATGTTGTTTTTCTCACACCTATTTTATACTTTTGCGTCGAACAAATTTTATGGTATCATGGCAGATTTGAGTTCTTTATTTCAGTATTATCTTGATAATCAGGATGAACTGGTCAAGAAGTATGATGGGAAATATTTGATTATTTGCAACAATGCTGTTGTCAATGCGTTCACTTCTGAGAACGAGGCGTATATGTATGCAAAAGACAAATATGGTTTAGGAAACTTTCTTTTGCAACTTTGCACGAAAGGTCCGGAAGCCTACTCTCAACACTTTAGGTCTCGCGTAGCATTCGTATAGTATGGAAAATAAGGCTTTTACTTTACGAAATCCGAAGTCGCTTCTTCGCGAATTAGTGACAGACTGCAAAGTCAGTGCAGGCTTTCTCGATGCATCAGCCAGTGAAGGAATCAAATTTCTTCCCTATAAGGCAATCTGGGACACCGGAGCTACCAACAGCGTCATTGACAAGAAAATTGCGGAAGAACTTGGTCTGATACCAAACGGCATAAGACTGGTATATCATGCGAACGGCTCTGAACGAGTTAACAGCTATAAAGTGAATATAGTGTTGCCGAACAATATTATGGTACAGATGGTCAACGTCACGGAAGGCGATTTGAACGGGGCGCAGGTGTTGATAGGAATGGACATTATTTCTCTCGGGGACTTCGCAATAACACACAGAAATAACGGGACGGTGTTTTCTTTTCAAGTCCCGTCAACGCATGAATATGATTTTGTGAAACAGATACAGCATGAGCGTGAGGAGCAGGAGTCGAAAAAGAAGAAGCGGCGCTGATGTTTGATGCTAATTCCTCCGAAATCGGGGGAATTAAATTTATTATGGCGATTTCGTCATAATTGAAGAACGGCAATTCCGGTATTTCGGGGTTGCTGTTTTGTGTAATTATAATTGTACTGCAACGTGTAGTATAATGGTGTTTTAAGACCAATTGATATGGGACCAGTTGATATAAGACCAGTTGATATGAGAAAGGTTTATGGATATATGATTGCAGTTGTCGCCGCGCTCATGGCCGCATCGTGCAGCCCGCGCATCGTGACGGTCGCCGTCCACGACACGACGACCGTCACCCGCATCGAAACCGTCCGCGACACCATTATTTCCGCTCCTCTTCCGGTCGAGTCCATCATCATCTCCACACCCGACACGACATCCACCGTCGAGACCTCCCTTGCCAAATCCACGGCCACCGTCACCGCCGGTCATCTCCGCCACACCATCGAGAACAAGCGCACCGCTCTCTCAGTGCCCGCAAAGATTCCCGAAAGGCAGGAAATCATCCAAGCCACCAAGGAAATCCCAGTCCCCGTCGAAATCCCCAAACCCTACATCCCGAAATGGACCTGGTACGTCCTCGCCTGGGCAATCCTCGTCAGCCTCCTCCTCGCCGCCTCCGTCTGGCTGCGGTTCAGAGTGTAATGTTTTAATGATTAGTTCCGCCTCGGAGAAATCCGGGGCATTTTTTGTAAGTAAGTGTGTCGGAATGTTGTTTGTCGGATAGAAATTTTGCTATCTTGCAGTACTTAAACGGAACATATATGCGAAAGGTGAAAACAATAATCGAAAGGGCTTCAGATGGATGCTTTGGCATTTATATGGCAGATGCTGAAGATATGTCCTACCTGATAACCGCTTCGGGCAGGACTTTGAAGATTGCAATGAAAGACTTTCTGGACGGCTACGAGGGCATGAAAGGACACTATGCCGAAGTTGGGAAAGAGTTTGAGGAGGTTGAATTTGATTTCGTGTTTGAACTGCCTGCATTCCTTCAGCATTACTCTCAGTTCCTGTCTTTGGCCGGTCTTGAACGGATTACGGGCGTGAACCAGAAGCAGCTCGGTAACTACATCAGCGGTTACAGGCACGCCTCGCAGAAAACTGTCAAGAAGATTGAGGATGCCGTTCACAAATTCGGCCAAGAATTGTTGGATGTCAAACTTGTATGATAAAATCGGTGATATGATTACGAAAGAACAGATGGATTCCTTGAAGAAAAGGTTTGTGAATGCACGCACGGAGGCTGAACGGCAGGCGGTTGATGACGAGATTCGTCGTCTTTGTGATGAGGATGCCAGTGCCGTTGCTGAAATCATGAAACAACAGCTTCAGGAAACTCACAAGGAAGTGGATGCAATTTTGCGGAAAGGGACAAAAATCAAGCAGGATAACATCGAGCTGTTGCTCGACATCAATGTCGGAAGCATTGCCCGCAAGTATTTCAAGAAATCCGGCTCGTGGCTTTACCATAAGTTCGACGGACGTGACGGCAACGGAAAGGAAACAGACTTTACTCCGGAAGAACTCCAGCAGCTGAAGGGCGCGTTTTATGACCTTGCTGACAGATTGCGCAAAGCCGCTGATAACCTATAAACCCACAGAACAATCAATTTCGTTGCTTGTTTTATTTAACACCGGTCACTTGTGGGTGTGGCGCGGACGGCATCCGGAAGGGTGCCGTCTTTTTTGTGCAAAATTGAAAGATATTTGTCGGAAAATTTGCATATTACGATAAATCGTAGTATTTTGCATCGTATTAAACAAACATACTATGAATATCGAGGAAAAAGTGGCGGCGTATGCTGAAATACTGAAAAATTCAAAGATGAGACAGGCAATCGACGACATCGACTTGTTCATCTCATGGGGCACACTTTCGCGTGAATATTTCGGGAAATCCGCGTCGTGGATGTATCACAAACTTGACGGCATTGACGGCAACGGAGGCAAAGGCGGTTTCACACCGGAAGAGCTGCAGCTGTTCAAAGGTTCCCTGTGCGACCTTGCAGACAGAATCAGAAGAGTGGCAGACAAACTATAACCCACACAACCATCGTATTGGTTTTTAATTGCGCCGGCCACTCGTGGGCTGTGGCCATGGACGGCATCCGAGAGGGTGCCGTCTTTTATTTTTTATTTTTCTTGAAAGGCTTGCTTTTTTCAGAAATAGTTGTCACCTTTGCATCGTCCAGCACATACGAAGGCTTTCTATTTTGCGGCAACTCCTTTTTCTCGTAAACATAGATTGCTAACATTTTATAGAGATTTTGCCCCTCTGTATGGTCGTCATTGGCGAAAGCCGTGACAGCATCTGCCGCAAGGCTTGTATGTGTTGGACAGACCTGCAACGGAGGGGCTTTTATTTTACATTAGCTATGTCCAACACTAATGAACAGCAGCCACGGCTCGACACTGGCAATGAAATCAAGGCGGATGAACTCATACTTAATGCACGCCTTCAGCTCTACAAACTTTCAGAGGAACTCATCAAATGGCAGGTCGCCCTCTATGACCGGGACAGAAGCCTGCATGAGAAGCTTGGCAAGGACTTCAACCGCGCCACCCTCGGATTCTATGAACTCGATGAGGCGTTGTCCTCCATTCTTCACAAGGATCTCGAACACAAGATAATTTTCTGTCAAGACTGAACTTTTTTTCAAAATATTGCAAAATAAGTATCTGATAATTTGCATAATATAAAATTTAATAGTATCTTTGTATTGTAATCAATAACAGTTAAGTTTTATGTTTAAGTTAAATCAAAAAGAAATCGAGCTGATTGAAGCAATCAGAGATTTCAGAAATTCCAGACACAACTACTCAGAACAACTCGAACAGATTGCAAGAGTTCTCTTTGAAGAGATGATGGAAAGTTACTAAAAACACAACCTCCCCGAATGGGGAGGCTTAAAATACAATATCGTTATGGAAGAGAATTTGACGGAGCGCGAGAAATTGGCATTAAAAAGGGCGCAGGAAAGAATCAGAGACACGGAAGTCAGAAGAAAAATCAATGACATTGAACTCGACATCGTTTGGGGAAAGATTGCTAAAAGATACTTCTCGAAGTCAGTTTCGTGGCTTTACAACAAACTGAACGGCATTGATGGAAACGGCGGCGAAGGGGGCTTTACTCCGGAAGAACTCGAACAGCTGCGCGGTGCTCTTTATGACTTGTCTGCACGCATCCGAAAGGCAGCTGACAATCTCCAACCCACACAACAATAGGTTAAATTAAACATATCTTATTGTTTTTTGATTACACCGGCCACTCGTGGGTTGTGGTCACGGGCGACATCTCGTCAGAGGTGTCGCCTTTTTCGTTCCGTCAGGAAAATGGTGCCTATTCCGCCACCTTGAGAATATCCACGCCCTTCAGCTCCGCCGTGGCCTTGGAGGAGCGCTGGCAATAAATCGAGGTCATCGCGAGGCTGCTGTGGTCGGCCTGCTGCTGGATGAACGAGACGGGGACTCCGGCGGCCGCGAGGTTCGTGATGCCTGTGTCCTTGAGGCTGTAGAATGCCACCTCCATCGGGAAGCCGCATTCCTCCCGGACGCATTTGTTCCAGAACGTCGCAATCCTGCGCTCAGGAACGGCCGTCTTTCCGGGGCTGAAGTCGAAGTGGCTGTGGTCGCCGAACAGGAAGAGCTTAGTGTCGCTCAGGTCGAGACGGCGGACGAAAGGCATCATCGAGTCCGGGATGGTTCTTGTGGATGTGTTGTCGTTCTTCGCGATTTCCCCGCGCACGAGAACCGTCTGCGAGTCGAGGCGTATGTCCGAACACCTGAGCATGGCAATCTCCTTGGGGCGCATCAGGCAGCAGTAACAGAGCATGCAGAGCACGAGATATTCCGGATTTTCCCGCTCTAAATATTTCCAGAGCCTCGAAAGTTCCGCATCCGACAGAATCCTCCTCTTTTTCTTCATCAGCTTCTTCGACTTGCGGCGAATGGAAGTGAACGGATTTTCCGGGATGTACGCGCGCTCGACCATCCAGTCGAACAGGACGCGGCAGAAGAGGAGATAGTTGTTGTAGGTCCGCGGCGAAATCTTCGGGTTGCTCTCGATGGACTCCATGAAGTCGATGGCCATCGTTCCGGTGAATCCGCAGGCGTAGGTGTTCTCGTCGCAGCCGTGCGCCTGTAGCCACTCCTTTATGGTTCTGATGAACGAATTGTAACTCCTCAGTGAGTTGGCCTCAAGTTCGCGCCGTTTCGCGTCGAGGAAGGCGTCGAAAGCCTCGAACAGCCGCTTGTATGCCTTCGGGGCGTACTTCTCCACGAGCGGGTTCCAGCCCATCGCCAGCTTTTCAGAGAGCCGTCCCATGATGGCCTTTGCCATGGCCTTGCGTTCCCGCGGCGTGTCGCCTCGGTTCACCTTGATTCTCATCCGCTTGAGCTTCATCGTTCCGGGGTCCTGGACATAATAGGTGATGTACCAGATTTTGCCCTGCGTCAGTTTAGGGGGCGTATATTCAATGTAGGGGGTCGGTTTGAAGAATGACATTTTTTTTCTTTCGCACAGCTCCGACAGAACCCTGTAGAGGTTGTCGGACGACGGCGAAAGACTCTGTCCCGTGTTTGTCCCGTTTTTCTCTGAAAATTCGGTTAAAATTCTATCAATCAGAGAATTAGGGCGATTGGGCGGAGAGAAGGAGATTTTGCAGGGTCATCCGAATTGTGTAACTTACTCATAATCAATCACAAACTTTTGGTAATTATTGGCATTTTCGGCCATTTTTCGTTAATTTTGTCCCGTTACAGTTCCGGGACGGCGGAGAGTAACAATCTCTCCGCCAACTTTTTAAGGCATTTGTAACATCATTGTTTATGCTTAATTTTGCCATAAATTCATAAAAATTGTTGCTTTATGTGTCACGAAGAACCATACATTCCAATGTCTCCGCGGGGCGGAATGAAACAGCCGATCCGAAACTTTTTCTTCACGAAATCATGTTTCTGGACGAAAGTCAATGAATCCGTGCTCGATATTGCCTATGACGAGGCTCGTCGAAAGCTTGAATCTCAGATGGCGGATTACAGGCATATAACCAGAACGAGCAGTGTCTTTCTCGGTTGGATGGTCGGCGGCATCATATCTTTGTCGGCAGCTATAGTAGTGCTTTTCCCCAACGGTTGGAACCTGTCGCTGATAATGGCCGTTTATGCCCTTGCAATGCTCATAGTTCCTTCTGCAATCATCATCTTCGGTATCCAGTTCAACCAAAGGAATAGAGAACCTGGCGTAGAGCCAAGAATCGCACTCCGAGACGACGCTTGTTTCGACCTTCTTGATATTGATGAGGCTTGTCAGGCCAGGAACTACAAGGTGGCGTTGCTTATGGGCACACAGGAAGCCATAGATGACAACGAGTGGGAGAATGAACAACGCATTGCTTGTTATCATCTTGCTGTTTGGATATTCATTGCAGAAATCATCATCGGCATACTAATCTTTTGTCTTTTGTCGGCGAAAGCTTAGTGCTTCCGTACCGGAGGATGCTCTGTCTGATGTGACCATCCCGGACCAATAGGTTCCGGTGTCGGGTACTCATTTTCATCTGATTTTGTCTTCATAACCTTTATAGTTTTTAGTTTCCATTATCTTTTTGAGAGGATGTCCAGTAGTTGTTTTATCTGGGCGTCCTTCTCCTTTATCTGGGCGTCCTTCTCCTTTATCTGGGCGTCCTTCTCCTTTATGCGCTCGTCGAGGAGTTCGATTTGGGCTTTGAGGACATCCGGGGAGTCGGAGTAATAGTGACGGTTGTCGATGGGAGAATTGCTAATCTGATTCTGACCTTGAATGACAACTCCTGAAGTGTTGTCGCCGATTTTCTGATTACTTGTGCCTGCAATGCTGCCCTCCCCTGTAAGCAAATAGTTCATGCTGACATTTGGGAATTTTTCTTGAATTTTTGCTGCCATAGACTTTGATATTCCACATTTGCCGGCCTTGATGTCATAAAATATTTGTGGTCTATTCAAGTCCAGAGCCAATGATAATTGCCTGGCATTCATATCTAGAAATGTCAGTAATTCTTCAAGTCTTTGTTTATCAGTCTTTTCCATAATTATTTGTTCATTTCGGTAAAAATATGTCGAATAATTCTTGTTTGATTAAAGAATTATTCTTTACTTTGCATCCGAAATGATAATAAATAAACAAACAAATAAATAAATATATAAATAAAGGTTGTAAAGGTAAGTAAAATTCTTAACACTCACAATATTATGTTGATAGACCAAGACAACAGAGGACTGATGATTATCACGGACATCACTCGGAGTGACGCTCTCTTGCTCAAGAAGGCCGTGAAGCTGCTGCTTCCGGAGCTGGAGAAGGAGCGGGAAAAGGAAAGCCGCAACTGGGTTACTTCCAGAGCGCATTTTGACTTCCTGACCAAGCACAACATCGCCATAGACCGGTGCAATACACTTGTAAGGGCAGTGAACCTCTTTTTCCCGGCTGGCAACAAGAAGCCCGAAACGGTCGGCGAGGTCGATTGCGAATGACATTTTCGGGCGCCGACAGGGCGGGCTACCCTGAAATCGGCAATTGTGGGGCATAAATGCCCGCCCTGTCGGCGCTCTTTACTGAAGACATCTTATTAAAAACAACGGTAACATCTTAAAAACAAGTGATTATGAAAATTGAAGACATCTTGAAATTTCTGAAAGAATGGGCGGACGAATGCGGCGGCGGTTTTGCCGTGGCGCTCGGGCAGATGGGAGAGGACGAAAGGGTGAGCGGAAATATGCTTGCCTATGGGGACGAAGAACTCCAGCTCTCGTGCCTTAACGTTCTGACAAAGGGAACGATGGGACGCTACAGGCGTCTCCTTCTGGACAAATTCCCGTCCGAAAAAGATTACAGATACAACGTAGGCGTAAGGCCATAAATTCGTTGAAGATACCACACATACAACGACCCTGTGAGCCGCAGTGATGCGCCGGTCAGGTTTTAAGAAGACATGACGCTCCGGAAAGACGGAGTGGCACCCCGGAAAGACGGGGAAACGGGGATGCAGGCCGCACGGGCGGCAGAAGGTGCACAGTTCATCGAAATGTAGGCTTGAGTTAACAGCAATGGTGGTAGGATATAATGCGCGATTATTCCCCTAATGCGTTGAGCGTCGCGCAAAAAGCCCACGAACACCATAAGCCTCGCGGCTCAAGACTTCGCAAACGTGAAGAGGGCGAAAGCCCGATTGTCAAATCTGGTACGGTGAACCAGTCGGAATATCTGCACAGAGGGTTCGACTCCCTCCATCCCCACAAATTTTAATTGTTCAAAATATGGCAAAGACGAACTATAGAGCAAGAATCACGGCGCTACAGCCGGGTGAGGCGGTCACGATACGCGGCTGCAAAATTTCAATCATCAGGGCGACCGCATCGAGCGTGTCAAGGGACCTCGACCGCATCTATTCCGTTTCGGCAGTCAAGGGGCAGCCGATTACAGTTTCACGAGTGAAGTAGGCGGCCATGGGACTCAGATTCACAACTGTTGGGGCGCTGAAGCTCGCGACGATAGTATTTGCGGTTGCATTCATGGCGGCTCTCGTCTGCCTTATGTTCGAGAAATTTGTCGCAAGTGCCGCTTTGGCTCTTGTGGCGATGCTCGGATGTCTGGCGGCGGTACTGATTATCAGAGATGAAGACAATAAAAAACTATAGAGATTATGGAAAATTTTTCAATCAGACTCGATTTGCTGAAGTTTAAGGGCGCGAAGCTCGTCAATGCAAAGGGATGCAGGGGCGTGTTCATTCCAGTCGAGGAGAATCCTGCCATCTATGTCGGCAGCAAGGGCGTCTATCTCGGCCTTTCGGCCATCGAGCTTTCACAGGTCAGCCAGTTCGGCGACACGCACCTCGTGAAGGGACACATCGACAAGAAGAAGTTTGACGCGATGACTGAGGAGGAACGCCGCTCCTTTGCCATCCTCGGCAATATGCGTCCCTACAGGGCACCAGAAATGGCCGCCCAGGCAATGACTTTCGACGACGACCTTCCGGAATGAATAAAGCCGCCCAAATCCGGACGGCTTGGTAACAAAAAGGAAAGGAGTTTAATGAATTGGAATGTTAATATCCGCGATTTTCTTGCTGATGTCCTTGAGGGCACTGGCAAGAACTCCGAGCTCTTCAGGGGTGAAACGGGCGGGTTTGCCGTTTACGGAGGCTCCGTTCAGCCGCTGGGAGAACCAGCTGCGGGACTTGTGGAAATAGTTCTCGGCGATGTATGCCAAGTTGAGCACCGGAATCACCGGCTCGATTGCTTCCTTGACACGAAAATCGCGTGCGTTTGCAAGAGCGTTTTCCGCTCCCTCAAGAAATGCCAGACGGAATTCTTCCGGTTCCTGTTCGGAAAGCTCGCGAATCTGCGCGTCGATTTCGGCTTTCCTGTTCTCGTCGGCGGTCGCAAGATACTCGCTTCGGAGTTCGTTGAATCTTTCTTTTACAGTCATATATATCGGTCTTTTAAGTCCTCCCCTTTCGGGGAGGTGCATCAAAGGTAGATGTAATAAATCGGATAAACAATGGTTTATTAAAATATTTTTAACATTATGTACCACATTAAATCATATTACTGCCAGTCTGACTTGAGGAGCATCGAGCGATATGCTGCGGATTCGCTCCGTGTTCTCGAAAACAAGGTTATAAGGGAGGACGACATTGAACCCGTCCGGAACTGGCTTGAGCGGCTTCGTGAACGTCTCGAAATGGAACACCCACGCTGCGGCCACGTCGAGGTGGTAGTTCAGAAGCAGGAGGTGCTGAACAGATTAGACATTTGTTTCGGCCGCCTTTGCTACTACGGCGCGAAATGCGAGTTTTTGACAGTGGAGGACATTGCGGAATGATAAAGCCGCCCGGGGTGGACGGCTTTGAAAAATGCTGAAGGGATGATTTAATGCTTTGAATGGAAGTAGTGCTCGATGGCTTCGTTGATGAACTGGGTCTTGTTGCCCTCGAATGAGGTGAGAATGGCATCGACGGCGGGATTTGAACGGAACGTGTAGTTCTTTCCGTGTTCGATGGGTTTGCGGCCCGCGCCCTCTCTTGCACCGCCCTTTCCTTTCTTGGAGGATGAAGATGAATTTTGTGTTTCCATATAATTTTGTATTTTTGCGAAGCCTACCAAAGGGGAGGCCGTTTGGTCCGGCCTCCGTTGGGTCATCAGATTGCAATTTCAAATGTAAATCTGACTTTCCAAATCTTAAAGGTGAATTTAGCACTCATGACTTAAAGACTTTGGTAGGTTTTTTCTTACTCCCTTTCAAGCGTTTCAGATTTCTCTTTCGCAGCAGGCCTTCTTCCTGACTGCATTACAAAGGTACGCATTATCTCTGAATAATGCAAGTATATTTCAATGAATTTGCATATATTTTTTCAATATTTTTCTCTGCTTTTCAGCAATATATACAATGATACGCAAGGAACAGATTTTTGAGGCGACGGAGGGCGGAAAGGCAGTCATCGCCGGATACTATCCTCAGAGCGCGTCGTGCTTTTCGGGGCGCGGGCGCAACTTCAGGATTCGGGAGGACGACAAGAGCCCTTCCTGTACGGTGTTCCGGAAAGACGGGGTGTGGTTCATCCAGGATAAGGGCGGGAGCGACACCAAGGCCTACACCGCCATCCAGCTCGTGATGAGGGAGGAGGGGCTGGACTATCCGGCGGCGATAAACTGGATTGCCCGGAAATACGCGCCGCATCTCCTTGAGGGTGAAAACGCCGCCTCCGAGGTGAAGCCGATGCCGGAGATGAAGAAGGTCAGGGGGCAGGAGAAGATGTCCGTGAACCTCAGGAAAAGCGGAAAGTTCACCGACAGGGAGCTTTATCTTCTGGGCTACAAGATTGCGCCCGAAATCTGTGACGACCTCTGCCTGAAGCCGGTCGATTCATACGTCACGGCGAAGAACTCCAAGGGCGACAGCTGGCTCATCACGGCCACGGACAACTATCCCATTTACTACTACGACTACGGCTCCTGGGGCAAGCTCTACCAGCCGCTCGGTGACATCCGCTTCATGTATGTGGGCGAGAAGCCGGAAAACTTCTTCTTCGGGGAGCGTGACTTCATCAAGGCCTACGAGAACGCGAAGAACGGCGTGTATCCCGGCATTGTCGAGGCGGAGCCCATAGACGGCGAGGAGGCGGGGCCTGCGGTCGATATGACATGGAAGGAGCTCATCATCTGTTCGGGTCCCTCCGACGCCTTGAACGTCCATTCGGCGGGGTATCACGTGTGCTGGCTGAACTCGGAGACGGCGGAACTTACGGAATATGAGTTCTCGTTGCTCCAGAAAATCGCGAAGAAGATATATATCCTCTACGACATCGACGACACGGGGATTGCCAATATGTACCGGATTGCGCTGCGTTACCTCGACATCAACATCATCCGCCTGCCGGAGGAACTAAAGCGGTTCAAGGACCGCAAGGGAAAGCCCTGCAAGGACGCGAAGGACTTTTTCGTGCATTTCCGCCGTCCGGAAAACCAGAATCCGGTGTCCCTGTTCAAGGAACTCGTGAAGCTTTCCGGCGGGCTCAAGTTCTGGCAGGAGAAGAGGACAAAGACGGGCGGGTTCGGCGGCTACGACATCAACAACGAGCAGCTGTATTCGTTCCTTCAGGCGTCGGGATATTTCCGCATCGCCACGAATCCGGACTGCACGGACTTCGCGTTCTGTCAGGTGAAGGACAACGTGGTGACACTCATCGGCGACGACAGCATATCGGCGCACTGTTCTGCGTATCTCCTCGAATATCTCCGCACCCACGCCAACTACTACAATCAGGCGCTGGCCAACACCATCCACCGCTCCCCTCAGATAAGCAGGAGCTCGCTGGAGAAGCTTTCGGTCATCGTGCCGGACTTCAACGCATTTGACGAGCGCTCGGACACTTTCTTCTTCAACAACGGCCCGGTGAAGGTCACGGCCACGGGCGCGAAGCAGCTGAAGCCGTCCGATTGCCCGTACAATGTCTATCGGAGCAAGATTATCGAGCACGACTTCCGTCCGGAGCCGCCTTTCTTCGACATCGAGTATTCCGAGGAATATGCCACGCTTCTGAACCGGCTTTCCGTCCTTTCCCCCGACACCCCCGACTACGTCTCAATCAGGAAGCAGATTGACGCTATGGATGAGCTTAGGCGCTATCGGCTCAAGATTTTCCGCGACGACTGCACTTTCATGAGGTTTGTCTATAACACCGGGCGCAACTACTGGAGAAAGGAGGAGCTCGGCATGGCTCTGACTCCGGAGGAACAGGCGGAGACCAACCTGCACTTCATCTCGAAGGTCATGGCGCTGGGCTACATCATGAGCAAGCACAAGGTCGCCGGGCAGCCTTACGCAATTTATGCGATGGAGACCGAGCAGTCGGAGGAGGGCACGCACCTCGGAGGAACGGGAAAGTCGCTGTTCATGACGAGCACGGAGCAGCTCCGCAAGCAGCTTTTCATCAACGGTCAAGAAATCAACCCCTCGAAGACGGACTTCATGCTTGCGGGTGTGCGTCCCGGCATCACCGACACCGTCTATTTCGACGACCTGAACGACTCGATTGACCTGCACCGTTTCATGCCTATGATTACAGGCAAGATGGTGGTGAACCCCAAGAACAAGGACGCTTTCATCCTTGAGTTCAGGGACAGCCCTAAGGTGGCGTTCACCTCCAACCACGCGATAAAGAAGTTCGACGCATCACTCCGTCGTCGAACTTGGTTCACCGCCTTCACCGACTACTACCATTCGGACGACCCGATGCGCGGCCTGAAGGAGCGTTCCCCTTACACGGAGTTTCACAAGAACCTCATCCAGGACTACACTCCGGAAGAGATGAACGCATTTTACAATTTCATGTTCAACTGCATCGCCATGTGGCATAAGCTCCGCATTCGCATTCAGCCGCCGATGAGACAGATCGAGCAGCGCAATCTCCAGCGGGCAATCACCGACGAGTTCATCTGGTGGGCCGAGGACTGGCTTCCGGAAGGGCATCTGAATGCCGTGGTGGATTTGGACGAGGCATTCATCGCCTACAGATCGACATTGAACAAGAAGATTCAGGACAGCATCAAGAAGGCCACGTTCAAGAAGAAGCTCATTATGTTCTGTGCCTACAAGGGCTGGATGTATAATCCGACCGAACTGTTACGCTCCGACACTGAGCGGCAGCGCAACGACATCCGCCGTAAGGTGAACGGCAACAATCTCTACTGTTTCTACATCGACACGAGAGCGAACCGCGAAGAGGAGCTGGACGCGGTGTCAATTATAGGCACGCCTCCTGAGGCCGAGGAGTTGGGGCCGGGGGTAATCGGCACGTCCGCGGCTCTGGAAAACGGACAGCCTCCATTCTGAATCCACCAGCCGGAGCATAAAACAGAACTTTGAATGAGGGTTCGCCTTTCGCGGACCCTTCTTTGGGGAGGAGTTGAAAATTTGTCGGCGTGTTTAAGGTTGTAAATATTTGACCCTTTTGACCCCGATATATAATAAATAGATGTAAGTAAATGAAATATAATGAATTAGTCGGGGTCAAAATGCGGGGTCAAAATGGGTCAAAATGGTTTTGCCTGACACCGATTTCGCTCTGTTTTGAGGGATTGGGGATTGCTATGAAATCAATTTTGACACCGCTGATACACAATGAGTTAAGCCCCAATGACCATTTTGAGGGTCAAATGGGACTAAAATAAATTTGACCCCGAAATGATAGGTGATTATCAATAAGTTACAGCATTTTTCTCGTTCGGGGTCAAAGGGTCAGAAAATTTGATACCTCTAAACTCCCAGAAATTTTTTCAATGTAAAAAGCACGCAAAATTTAATGGATCATGACAGAAGAAAGCACATCAACCGCCGCTCCGGAAAGGCTCGAATTTAACGCCGACGTCTATGGCCGCTCCATGCCGCTCTGGCATTACAGGGAGCTGCCGTCCGGGATGCGCCGCGCGGAGACAAAGGACCTCTATCGCGGGCGGTGCGTCCTCTACAGGGTGGAACTGGGACCGGACGAGGGCGACTGGTACAGCGACTATGTCCGGGAAAGCAACTATCTGATTCTTTGCATGATGATTCGCGAGGGAAAGGATGTGTGGATTAAGTGATTTTTCCGCGAAAACGGCCGGAGATGCTGTTGAAAATGCGGATAAATTTTCGTAACTTTGTGAGTAGTAGCCGATTAAATGAGACGGATATGCTGATTAAGCTGAAATTCGACACTGAACTGAGACTGGATTACTTCGGGTTCCTCTTTCCGAGGATTCCCGGGGACGGCGCCTATAAGGTGAGCACCCGAGAGCCGATTGGCGAGCTCCTATGCGCCAGAGTCCGCGAGTCATGGCGGCCGGTCGATGAGCCGGAGGGAGAACTGGTGGCGACGCTCGACCTTCCCCTGAACCCGGCTACCAGGAATGTGGCCAACAAGTTCATCTATTATTCGCAGGCGGACACGGCGGCTCTGATGATGGCTCTGTCGGCGACATTCGACCTCGACTTCGCGGGATATTACCGCAAGGGCGAAAACCTCGGCTACGGACGCAAGGAGATTGTCGAGGCGTTCATCATTTCCCGCAACCTCGTTGAAATCGACTGTACGGACACACTCTACAAGCGGGCCTACCGCACGAGCCAGCGGCGGATGAAGGCTCTGACACAGCGGCTGCTCCGGCGCTGCTACTATCTCGATGAAAGCATTAACCTCAAAGGACTGAAAGATGATAAGGATAATCAAGGAAATTTTCGTGAGCCCGGCGACGGACGGGTTCGACCCTCTCAGGATGTCAAGGCTGCCGATGATTCCGGCGTCAGGAACCATGGAAAGCAAGGAGACGAACGACGAGAACGGACGCTGTTTGACGATTAAGCTCGCCCTGCGCAGCAAGCCGCTTTCCCCAGCTGTCAGGCGGACGCTCCGTGACGGCTGCATCGCCCGCGTGGTCTGCACCTCCGCCCGCTGTTGCCCCGCCGCCGACCTCTATCTCGGCTCCGAGGACATCCCCCTCCGCTTCGACCTCGAAGACAACCTCGACGTCCTCCGCCTCTCCGCAACCCACAAGACCCTTTCCCGGCTGTAAACACCCCATCATGCGCGAGGCTACACGGGACAACCGCTTGGAGGAACTGGTTCGGCAGCGGAGGCTTCTGAATATGCACTTGTGCGAATGTGTTCGCTGTTCCGGGGCGTATGGATTGCCTGTTGTCGATGCTTATGAGGGCGCGGTTCCTCGGAGGTTCATCGGATTCAATCACGCTTTGACCTCTCATGATTATGATGCAGGCGTTCATTTCTTCATAGATGATTACCAGTTCGAGCGGGTGTGGAACACTCCGGAGAAATATGTGCCTCTGCTTAGGCGGTTCCGCTGTGTCATTGCTCCTGATTTCAGCCTGTATGTCGATTTGCCTCCGGCGGTCAATTACTGGAACATATACAGGAACCGACTTCTTGCCGCATGGTGGCAAAGTCGGGGCATACGGGTCATTCCGAGTGCCAGCTGGGGAAATTCAGACACCTTTAGGTTCTGTTTCGAGGGTCTTCCGCACAATTCGCTCATAGCGGTCGGGCATACGGCGATTGGACGGAATCAGTCGGGCAAGAATGCCGTGGTTCTTGGAATGAGCGAATGTCTCCGGGTGCTCCAGCCGAGCAAAGTGCTTGTTTATGGGAAACCGTTTGACTTGAATTTCAATAATTTCGTATATTTGGAGGACAATATTCAAAGATTAAGACATGGTGAAAAGAAAGCTCAGAAGCATTGATGCTGTATGGCAGATTTCGAATGAGGACAAAGAATTATTTGACCACATTGCAAAAGAATCTGTATCTGAAAATGAAAAACATTTTTTCAGAGTCGTCGAATATAGGGAGAAACATAATCAGTCGATGTCAGGTGATATGCTTTTGAATTATTCGAAGAATCCGGATGGAATAGGAATTATGCGCTATGACTACGATATGTATAAATTCTTAATAGATGTTGGTGGCGGCATTGTCGAGGAACCTTGGACAGCCAGTACATTAGCTTGTTTTCTTGATATTGATTTAAGTAAATATATATACGAAAGAACCGGATGTAGGACAATGTTCGAGTATCTGCGTTCAATAGATTATAAGGGCATTGATTACGAAGCTGACAATGACTGATATGGGCGGAGCAAAAACATTTAATTCTTCCGGTGGTTTTTCAAGGTATGATTACCACCAAGTCGGAGCCCCCATCTATATTGATGGTTTGAAGGGCAAGGCTATCGTCAAAAGAGATGCCAATGGCAATGATGATTTTCATGCAGGTTTGCCTGCTTATTCAAATACATCTGATTTTTATGCACATACAGGCAGCAAATCAGGGGAATTTGTTCAGGTCAAGTTTTATGAAAAGCGTTCTCAAAGCGTTGACTTTGATTGGGGGCATAATCACATGGAAGGAAAAGGAAAGAATCGGGTCATTTTTCCGGAAGGTGTTGTTCATGTCCAGACATATAGTAACGGTAATCGTACAGGAATAACCCGTTATATGAGCAATGAGGAAATTGAGAAGTATGGTTCAATATTAAAGACGTTAAATCCCAACGTCAAGTTCCGTCCGTAACCGACTGACGGCAAAGTTTTTGCGCAGCTCGAAATTTATTTATTTGTTTGTTTATTTATTACTATCTTTGTGACAAAGAAAAAACATTATGAGTATCGAAGCCATCATCTCTCTTGTCGTATCGGTCTTATTTGGAGGCGGTATTATGTTCAAAATGTTTGAAATGGGCAAAACCATTGGTGTGTTTGGCAGCAAATTGGAGGATTTAGACAAAAAGATAGACAAAGTAGAGGATTCATTGAATAAAAAAATAGATTGTGTCGAAGATTTTTTGAATAAGAAAATAGACTTTGTTGATAGAAAGCTCGATAATCTGGAAAATAAAATCGACGTGAAAATATCCGGACTTCCTTGTGGAATTCATTCCGAGAAGATTTCTGAAGTGGATAAGGATGTCGCTTATGTGAAAGGAAAGACTGAGTTTCTTCTTTCCGCAAAACAGAGTCCTCGTGTTCTTAACCAGTATGGTTTGGAGCTGTTCCGCGATATTGATGGCGACAAATTTCTTAAAGAAAACAAAGAGAGATTGTTCGCTTTCATTGATAATGAGGCACCAAAGACCGCCTACGATGTAGAAGAGGATGCCAAGAAAGCCGTGTTTTCTTTGAGGGATGATGATTCATTCAATGGAATAAAGGTATGGTTATACAATAGCCCAGCTAAAAAAATTGAGATAGAAGGTAAGGAAACCGACTATTGCTTCGCACTTGAAGATGCCTGCTTCGTCATCAGTTTGCCATTGCGGGATATGTATCTTGAGGAGCATCCGGAAATCTTGAAATAACATTGCTGCTTGATTGATAAGTGCCGTCCTTTTCCGGGACGGCGCTTTTGTTTTCCTTTGTCGAAAAGTTTGCGGAATGGGAAAACGGACATATATGCGTGAGGCTACACGGGACGGTCGCATGACCGTTTGACTTGAATTTCAATAATTTCGTATATTTGGAGGACAATATTCAAAGATT
>CAVBPI010000002.1:0-6697 GCA_963596955.1 bacterium
CCATCCGAAGCAGTCCTTCTGATTGTACCTCTCGATGCCGAGCGACAGCGCCCATTTGTCCATCTCCCAAGGGTTGATTTCCCACGGGCATTTCGACACAATCAGAGCGTCCGCAGCCGCAACCCTTTCAGGAAGGTCCCGGAGCCGTCCGAGCGGCAGCAGGCTGTCCTTGAACGTCGGTCTGTTGTAATCTACAAGCACAATCGACAAATCCGGTTTCAGCGCCCTGAACTGGAAACAGTCGTCCAGAATCAGGACGTCCGCCGGCGTGATTTCCTTCGCCCTGCACTTGCGGGATTTCTTGCTCTCTAGGAAAGGCTTGGGGTCGCACAGAATCCGGCATCCCTCAACTCTGTCCTTATCCACGGCCACCGTGACTCCGGGAAACTTCTTCTTGATTTGCAGAGGCTCGTCGCCGAAATCTCTTGCGGAACCGTCCGCCGTCACAATCTGGAATCCCCTGAGCCTGCGCCTGTAGCCCCTTGACAGCACCGCCACATTCTTGCCGCCCCACTTTTCGCTGCGGAGCAACATCCTGATAATCATCTCGGTATGCGGAGTCTTTCCCGTCCCTCCCACGGTGATGTTCCCGATTCCGATTGATGGCACGCCGCTCCCGTGAACCTTGCAAATCCCGCGGTCGTAGAAAAAATGTCTCGTCTTGAGAGTGAGATAATATGGAAACAGAAGAATTTTATCAATCATAATTTTGAATATATGTCCTTCGGTTATATGTTTTCGTCGGTCGAAATATTTGGCACGGTTTCATCATATACTGAAACGGCCGGAGGAGTCCATTCGCCCCATCGCTCCGCCACCTCGTCGAGCGTAGCGTAAAGCTGCGGTATGTCATAAAGCGTCACAAGCCTTAGCCTCGTCTCCTTGAAGTCCGGAAGTCCCTTGAAATAGCAGGAGAGATGACGACGCATTTCTATGACGCCGACGTGTTCCCCCTTGATTTCTATGGACTTGGTGAGATGACGCTTCGCGAGCTTCACCCTGTCGGCGACGCTCATCGGCGGAAGAAGCTCACCCGTCCGGAGATAGTGCCTTATTTCACTGAATATCCACGGGTGTCCGAAGGTTGCGCGTCCTATCATGATTCCATCAACCCCATAGCGGTCAAACGCATTCTTCGCGTCCTGCGGTGTCCGGATATCCCCGTTGCCGATGATGGGTATATGCATTCTCGGATTGTTCTTCACCTGCCCTATGAGAGTCCAGTCAGCCTCGCCCTTGTACATCTGGCAGCGCGTGCGTCCGTGAATCGTAAGCGCCTGTATTCCAGTGTCCTGAAGTCTCTCCGCGAGTTCGACGATAATCTTCGAGTCTTCGTCCCATCCGAGGCGTGTCTTCACAGTCACCGGCTTCTTCACGGCGTCCACCACCCTTCTGGTTATGTCAACCATCTTGTCCGGCTCCCTCATCATTCCGCTTCCTGCCCCGCGCCGTGCAATCTTGCTCACGGGACACCCGAAATTTATGTCTATGACGTCGGCCCCGTGCGTCTCGACAAGTTCCGCAGCCCTGTCTGCCATCACCGCCGCATCGACCATCGCCTCGGGAATGCTTCCGTAAATCTGTATGCCAATCGGCGCCTCAAAGTCGTATGTCTTAAGCTTTTCGAGAGATTTCCGCGCGTCACGGACAAGCCCGTCCGAGGATATGAACTCGGTGTACATCATGTCCGCCCCGAATTCCTTGCACACCCACCTGAACGAAGGATCTGTCACGTCCTCCATCGGCGCAAGGAACAGCGGCTGCTCCCCCAAATCTATGTTCTCTCCAATTTTCATCTGACTCCGGACATCTATATTCTCATTTTGAACCTGCAAAGTTAATAAAAATCCGGTTTTGTTTGTGGGTTCTAAACACACCTCCGAAAGCCTCTGATTTATGACAGACAAAAAAGTCCCGGGAAGCATAGAGAGGGCTTCCGGGGGCTTTCTGTAAACTTTACAGTGTCAGATGCGCTTCGTGCACCACGGTTTCGGCATTGGTGCAGAGGGAGAAAGTCCACTTGCCTCTGGTGACTTGCCGTCGGGCTGCTGTCTCGTCGTAGGCGGCGAGGTCGTCGGGAGTAAGTTGCAGTTTGACGGTCTCGGACTCTCCTGAGCGTAGCAGTGAGGTCTTATGAAAGGATTTCAGCTCGCGGAACTTGCCGTCGGGAGCGGTGGCATAGAGCTGGACGACCTCCTTGCCGGCAGTATTCCCGGTGTTTGTGACGGTGCAGCTTACTTCAATGCATAATTGCTTCTTGTCGGATGACGCTTGGCCTTTGCCGGAAGCTGTGTAATTTCCGCCGGAAGCATCAGATCTTGCGGCGGTTCTGCGTATGTGAAAATCGCTGTAGCTGAAGCTCGTGTAGCTCAGCCCGAAGCCGAAGGGGTAGGCGGCCGGGATGCCTCTCTCAAGCAGGTGGCGGTAGCCTACGGATGTGCCCTCTTCATAGACCGTGAAGTCGTAGTTGCGGCCGCTGCGGGACGGAGTCCATGTCTCCTGAAAACCCATGTAAGGCTGCGGAACGGCTGCGGTGTATGCGGGGAAGTTGCGTGCAGAGGCGTTGTCCCAGTAGCTGCGCGTCAGTGAGAACGGAAGCCGGCCGGAAGGGTTCACATGGCCGCAGAGTATGTCCGCGACGGCCTCGCCGCCCTCCTGTCCCGGAAGCCATGCGAGGAGTACGGCATCAGGGAGACTGTCCCAGCCGCTCATCTCCACTGCTCCATCGACATTCAGCACCACCACGACGGGCTTGCCCTGCGAATGGTAGCAGTCACAGACGGAGCGCAGCGCTGAAATTTCCTCCTCCGTGAGACAATAGTGCCCGTCAAGGCTTCTGTCGCTGGCCTCGCCGCCGGAACGCCCGATTGTCACTACTGCGGCATCTGTTTCCGCGCATCGTGCGGAGACTGTCACCGCCTCCAGAGGCATCTCCGGAATCATAGGATGCCCGAAGTCCGGAAGTACCCATGCGGAATTGTTGCGGATGCGGCTCCATTCATGTGCGAGATGTGTCCGGTAGAGTTCCCGCAGCCCCGCGTCAACGGCAAATCCGCGGCTTTCCAGAGCCTTGTCAATCTGCGAGACCTCGCGGCAGTTCACATGACCTGAGCCTGTGCCTCCTGCAATCAGGTCATAGCTGCGAAGGCCGTAGAGGGCAAGGCGCGGCTGCGCTTCCTGCTTTTCGCCGGCCGCTTCTGTAGTGAGCTTGAACGGCAGCGCCCCATTGTTTCGCAGCAGAACCATTGCTTCTGAGGCCGTCTCCCTCGCTACATTGGAGTGTGCCTCGGCATCATATTCCCCGTTTCCGAAATCCGCACATCCTTTGCCCGCCATCTTCCGGAACGACGGAGCTGCGGTCACATATTCCAGAATCCTCTCCGCATTTCGGTTCACAGCGGAAACCGGCAGCTTTCCTGTCCTGACGGCACGCACGATGTCGTCAATCTGCTCCTGACTTCCCGGCATAATCAGGTCATTCCCCGCAAACACCTGAGCCGCCGTGTTCCGTCTGCCTATCCAGTCCGTCATCACTATTCCTTTGAAGCCCAATTCCTTGCGCAGAACGCCCTCTAAAAGTTCCGGCGACTCGCAGCAGAAAGTCCCGTTGATTTTGTTGTAGGAGGTCATCACCGTGAGCGGACTGCAATGCCGGAGCGCGACTCCGAAAGTCCTGTAGTAGATGTCCTGAAGAGTTTTTTCTGATGCCACGACATCGTTTCCGTCCCGTTTGGTCTCCTGATTGTTCGCCGCGAAATGCTTGAGACAGGCTCCGACCCCGCTCTCCTGCACGCCGTTTACATACGCCGCCGCGATGACTCCTCCCAGCACAGGGTCTTCGGACATATATTCGAAATTCCTGCCGCAGAGAGGGTTGCGCATTATGTTCATGCTCGGACCGAGCAGCACATCCACTCCGTTGGCGTATGCTTCCTCGCCCATTGCCCTGCACATCTTTCGCACAAGGCCAGTGTTCCAGCTTGCCGCAAGCGCAGAGCCGACCGGAAAGGCCGTGCACCAGTACTCCTTTGCATCTCCCTCGCGGACAGGGGATATGCGCAGCCCGGCGGGACCGTCTGCCATGATTGTCTGCGGAATCCCGTACTGAGGAAACTCCGCCGTCGGTCCGGCCGCCCCCGGAACCGCTCCCGAGGCGTTCGCCACATAGTCCAGCCCGTGAAGCGTCCCGGCCGACGCACCGTTCAGCAGCCTTGCCTTCTCCGCAAGCGTCATCGCCGCAACGATTCCTCTGATATTGTCTGGCCTCAGCCCCTCGCGCGAATAACTGTCTTTCAAAAAAGAGCTCCCGGATACCGAAGCACCGTCGGAAGCCCCTTTCCCGTCGCATTGGAAAATCTCCGGATATTTATGAATGAAATAGACCGGTGTGCAGCTCCATGCGTGGCAGGCACTGTTCAGCGGGAAGAATCGGTAAGGCGAAAGCCAGTCATCCTCGGGGTCATAGACTTCCCAGAACGTGTCCGCTCCCTTGCGAACCATGCCGCCCCAGTAGTCAATGACAAAATCCCGTGCCTCGTCCTTCATCCCGCTTGCAATCATAGCCTCCACGAGGTAGTGGTTGCCGTAGGGCGAACCTATCCGCACCGCCTCCTTGCAGCGGGCTACCCTCTCAAGCAGTCCCCGTCCCTCTTCCGGACGTGCGATGCCTCCGATGATTGCCCAGGCCTGACTTATCCATGAAATCTGCCTGTCGCCTCCGCTCACATATAGCCCGAGACCCTTGTCATAGAGATGCTTTCTTGCCGCCGTCCTCATCTTTCTTGCCGTCGCAGGATAGCCGGCAACAGCCTTTTCCTCTCCTACAAGTTTTGCCAACTCATAGGTCTTGTCCAGAGCAAACGCCGTGAGTCCCTGCATGGCGGTGCTTTCCTCCAAGCCGTCCCTCCAGTCCATGAACAGCCAGACAAAGCCTCCCTTCTTGTGGCGGTCAAAGACTCCGCGTCCGTCGAGATAGCTCAGCGCATCGTCAGTCTGCATTTTTGCCACTCTCCAGAGGTCGCGTGCCGTCTCCATATCCCCCGTCTCCTTTGCATATTCAAGTAGCGCCACATTGAACAGCAGACTGTAGGTCAGGCAATATGAACCAACCTGCGGATGTGGCTCCGGACGTTCGAATACATTTGCCCAGAGCCTGCCGTCCGGCGACGAAAGGCCTGCCAGAAGATAGAGGCAGCGCTTCGTAAGTCCGTGCTGCTTAAAGGAATATGTGTTGGCAAGCGACTCCAGATAGAGGTCGCCTATCCAGAGCCTCTGGTCCCGCTTCGGCCCGTCCTCATAGACAGTCTGCATACATTCTCCCAAGGTCTTGACAGCCACGTCGTTGATTGCCTTGACAATCTCCGGCGTTCCCTCCGCGAGGTCTGTACGGAGCTCTCCGGCTGAACTTGTCGCCGTGAACCACACATCATCCAGCGCATAGTCAAAGTCCGGAGAGTCCGCCAGCCTTTCAATCTTCATATACCTTCCGGACAGCCTCCGCTCAATGGTGACAGGAGCTGTGACATCGAAAATGGTAATCACCTCATCCTGCATCCAAGCCCTGCTGAGTGTCCCCGGGAAAGGGTCGAGAGGGGTGTTCATCTCCGCCGGCAGTTCCGAAAAACTGCACCTGAGACGCACCGGTCCGTCCTGAACCCAGCTCAAAGTCCTGAATCTCAGAGTGAAATGCCCCGTCAGATGCCGTCCGAAATCAAGGGTGAAGCTGTCGAAATTCTTGAATGACTTGTCACAAATCTCAGAGACCTCGCCGCATTTTTCCATCTTCCATCCCTGAAACGTCCCGTCGTCCTCGACCGCTTTCACAAGGCAGACTGGCCTCACGACCGTTTCCACTAAAGTCGGTTTCTCCTCCTCAGCAATCCTGAGCCATTCCGCGCGTCTGTCCCCATAGACATCGGTGTCAGTGTTCTGAGCCATCGCTGAATAGGCGAAGACAGTTGCGGTCAATATGAAAATGATTTGTCGTCTCATAATTATTATTCAGCCGATTGGGTGAATGTAATTGTAAATATCGGATCGTCAGAAATATAATCCTTATATTCGGGGAACAATGCGTCAAATCTTTCCCTGTTCAGACGACATTTCAATGTGCCGGTTCTTTCTGTGCCGGTGTCGTTTGCTGAAATAGTGGCCTGAATATGATTGCCGAAAACATAGTTGCCAAATCCGTTAGGGCCAATCCAGTTAAGACCATCATCAGTATAACCGATGAGACAACCATAGGCTCCGCTGTCATCATTGAAACGGTTTTCAGAATCTGATATTATTCCATCTTTTGAATGATAGAGTGAGCACCAATGGTCAAATGACGCACCTGCGACCGCGACTGAAACAGGATTCCCTCCATTGTAAATTCCACTACCAGAGGCGCCCTCGAAATGGAACACTATTTTTCTCGTTTCTCTGACGGCCTTATCCAAATTCAGATAAAAAGTATAGAGCTGTCCGTCTTCCCAAGTCTTAGCCGCCGAAGAATCAAAGATATATGCCGCTCCGGCATTCGTATATACCGTAATCACGAATCCTTCGGTCGTAACCGGCACAATCGGCAGATAGACGGCGGCAGCATTCTCCTTGCCAGTCCTGCCCTCAAGCGAATATGCCTCCGAGAGAGCCACATGGACGCTCGAACCGCAAGTACCACCCGCGGTTGCATTACCGCCCGCCAGCTCATAGT
>CAVBPI010000002.1:6707-25501 GCA_963596955.1 bacterium
GAATAAATCACCGTGCGCACCACTGCGCCAACCATCTTCAGTGAAGGCTCAATGCTTGCCGCACTCTCGCTTATGTCCGTCGCTTCAACCGAAGCAAACCTGAAATTTTCCGAACTTCCTGCTCTTGCCTGCGTCAGCTCCGTCGGGAAACTGAACTGGTGGATTGTTCCTTTGTCAGCGTCGGCACTGTAAGGATAGACAAAATATGCGTTCGTCGCCTTTTCCGGAACGCTTGCCGTGAAAGTCGCTCCCTTGTCGGCTGCAATGCTGATGCCCGTGCTGTGAACCGAAGTCCATTCACCGTCTGCTCCGGCGATGATTCCGAGCTTTTCCGCGTCGGCGCTTTCCCAGCTCATTCCCTCGCCGTCGGAGAACACGGCCTTGCTCACAACCGACTGTGCGGAACTTGTTCCGTCCGCAATGCTCCCGGATGCGAGACTGCCAGAAATGCTGACCCTGATTTCCCTTGTCCTAACCGGAGCGTCAATTCCCTCCGTGCAGGCAGTTGCGATTACTGCCATAAAAACTGATGTCAAAAATACCTTTTTCATGATGCAATAATCTTGATGTGTTATTCCCAAGAGCAGTCGTCGGACGCGCTGTCCTGACCGATGATGAAATTCTTTGCGCCCTGCGACGCGTCGTCTGTGAACGATGCCGCGAACCCGGACTCAATCTCCAGTTCCACGGTCATAAATGAAGGTGATGTGTAATTTCTGATATTCATGTCGTTATTTTTATGTGTTCAAATTTTTCTTCACACGTCGGAGCATTCCATTTTCTCCAATCGTCGCAAATGTATGGCATACGCGCATAATATGGAATACCCGAAAAACATAAAGTAGGGCAGATGTCGTGTCTATGAGTATAACCTTTTGATATATAGCTATTTATATGAGACCATGACACGACGAAAGTAAACACCGCGAAATCTGCGGAACGAAATGATATGCCTTACTTTTGTGAATATGCAAATTGTTGAAAATCAATGATGTGAGTTTTTGTGATTTTTTTTTTTCTGAAAAAGAGGATGCGCATGAACGCGAAAACACTACTTTTGCACACTGACTTTTCAAAAGGGGTCGGCGGCAACACATGAATGAACGAACGCTAAAACGCAGGATATAATGAAAAAGTCTGTACTTGCATTCAGCATAATTCTGCTGATTTTCACTTGGGGGGGGGAACTTAATGATGCCTTAGCCCAGAACATCACGATAAGGGGCCGTGTCACCGATGCCACCACAAAGCTGCCGATTGACTATGCGGCGGTAGTGGCTAAGGGCGCGAACCTCGCCGAGATGACGGATGCGGACGGAGCCTACGAAATAAGGGTGGCTCCCGGAACGACGCTCGAATACTCTTGTCTCGGCTACATCTCAAAGACAGTCAAAGTCACCGAGGGCGGGGTGCAGAATGTCGCCCTCGAAACTGACGCAATCTCGCTCGATGCAGTTGTGGCAATCGGCTACGGCACGACCAAGCGAAGCGACGTCACGGGAGCCGTTTCTTCCGTCACCGCAGACGAACTGAAGGTTGCCCCTGTCGCGTCAGTCGATCAGGCCATGCAGGGTCGCGTCGCGGGAGTCACCGTGAACGCCCAGTCCGGACAGCCGGGGCAGGCTGCGCAGGTGCGCATCAGGGGAATAGGCACGGTGAACAACTCCTCTCCTATATATGTGGTTGACGGTGTCATCACCGAGGACATATCATTCCTCAATTCCGCCGACGTCGCGTCCATGGAAATTCTCAAGGATGCGTCCTCCGCTGCGATTTACGGTTCACGCGGAGCAAACGGAGTCATAATCATCACCACCAAGAGCGGTGCGGAAGGCAAGGTCAAGGTGTCCTTCGACTGCTACGGCGGTGTTCAGAACATATGGCGCACGCTCGACCTGATGAAGAGGGACGAATATGTCGAGACCATGGTGAAAATCGGTAACTCCGACGCTGAGCGCAAGGAACTCAAGAGAGGCTTTACGAACTGGCTGAGCACCTACCGCCTCGGACGCGACTACTACGCCACCCCGGAGACTTTCAGCTACGAGACGCAGGAAACCGACTGGCAGTCCGAAGTCCAGCATAAGAACGCCGCGATACAGAACTATCACATATCCCTCGACGGCGGAACGGACAAAATCAAATATTCCCTTTCCGCAGGCTATTTCGCGCAGGACGGAACCATAAAGGAATCATTCTACAACCGTCTCACCCTCAGGACGAACGCATCCTACGAAATCACGAAGTGGCTCAAGCTCGGCACGAACCTTTCCTACATCACTTCGAAATCCCGCGCCCTCGGCAACAACGCCCAGTACAACGGAGTGCTCTTTCAGGCAATATCCATGGCTCCGTGGGATCCGACCCACTATCCTGCCGGGACGCTCTCAAAATCCGGCGAGGACATAAGCGGAAAGATTGCCGCTTCGACGAACTACACCAATGTCTATAACCCGTTTACCCAGCTTGAGACCTCGCATCCGAACAACTCCGACGAGCGTCTGCTCGCGAACGGCTACCTCGAAATCAAGCCTTGGGAGTGGCTTACTTTCAAGTCCAGCGTCAGCATGAACCGCTACAGCTGGCAGAACCGCAGCTATCGCGAGAAATACCATTTCTCTGACTACGACACCAACGCCAAGAACTCCGTCTCCGCAGGACTCGGGCGCAGCACCGAGATGTTCTACGAGAACACGCTCACTTTCTTCAGGAAATTCGGCGGCAAGCACGACATCTCCGTGATGGTCGGCCAGACGACGGAGGAGTACAACTACTACTCCCTCTCAGGCGGCGGCTCGACCCTGCTCGTGACCGACCCTAACCGCTGGTATGTCTCTAACACCACCGAGGACAAGAACGCCAGCGACGGTGTGTCGAGAACGCGCAGGCTCTCGTTCCTCGGCCGCTTCTTCTACGGCTACGACAACCGCTACCTGCTTACGGCCAACTTCCGTGCTGACGGCTCGTCCAAGTTCCCGAACAACACATGGGGCTACTTCCCGTCGGTCGCTCTTGCATGGAGGGTTTCTCAGGAGCACTTCATGGAGAATACTAAAGATGTTCTCGACAATCTCAAGGTACGTCTGAGCTGGGGACAGATTGGAAACGACAAAATCGGCGACGGCGCGTTCACCCAGTCCATCATGCAGGGACTGACCTTCGTCAGCTACCCGTTCGGCGACACCACCAGCGACTGGTCCACGGCATACGTCCCGGGCGCGGCAGTCACAACTTACGTGAACACCGGCGGCAAGTGGGAATACACCGAGCAGATTAACCTCGGAGTCGATTTCGGCTTCTGGAACAGCAAACTTTACGGAAACATCGACGCATATATTCGCAACACCTACGATATGCTCCTGAGCGTCAAGGCTCCGGCCGCCGTCGGCAACCTCTACTCCAGCACGATGAACGTCGGAACGGTGAGCAACAAGGGCATCGAGCTTACCCTCGGCCACGCCAATGCCGTCGGGGATTTCCGCTACGACATCAACGGCAACCTCTCCTTCGTCAAGAACCGTCTCACGCATCTCAACGGCGGCGAGAGAATCCAGGGCGGCTACACCATGTGCGACGAGGGACTTCCGCTCTTCTGTCTCTGGGGCTGGGAATACGAAGGTATATATCAGTCCGACGAGGAGGTAAAGGAGCATCAGTTCGGCGCTTCCAACATCACCGAGCACGCCGGAGACGCCCGCTACAAGGACCAGAACGGAGACGGAATCATCGACACCAAGGATATGGTGAACATCGGAAATCCTTTCCCGTGGCTCTCCTACGGACTCAATCTCACGATGAACTGGAAGGGATTCGACTTCTCGATGTTCCTTCAGGGAGTCTATGGCAGCAAGATTTACAACGCCCTGCGCCGCCAGACCGAGGGCGACGGACGGCAGGCGACGCTCAGCACCGCGATGCGCAACGTGTGGACCCCGACATCGACCGACGGCATAATCCCGAATCCTTCCGGGTCTTCGAGAAACTATGACGCAAACTCCCGTTTCGTCGAGGACGGCTCATATCTCCGTCTGAAGAACATCCAGCTCGGCTACACGATTCCGAACCGTCTCACGCAGAAGTTCCATGTGTCTTCATGGCGCTTCTATGTCTCAGCGAACAACCTGCTGACTTTCACCAAGTACAGCGGCTACGACCCGGAGGTCAGCGGAGGGGTCGATTGGGGAAACTACCCGCAGTCGCGCACGATACTTTTCGGAACATCACTTAACTTCTAAATTGCCAGAGATATGAAACTCAGATATATAATATATGTATTGGCTTCCGCCCTCTGCCTGACTTCCTGCAACAAATGGCTTCAGGCGGAGCAGCCGAACGAATCGAAGCTCAGCGACTTCTTCATCACCCGAAGCGCGGCCGAGCAGGCAGTTAACGGGTGCTATGTCCCGATGACATGGAACCTCGGCGGAACCTACTGCAACGAATGGCTCATCGGGGACATTGCCTCCGACGATGCAATCAAAGGCGGAGAATACCTCAAGGATATGCCGGATGCGTTCGACATCTGCAAGTTTCAGGTCGTTCCGAGCAACGGGCTTCTTGAGACTTTCTACAACGCGCAGTTTATCGGCATCGCCCGCTGCAATCAGGCCATCGCCTCAATCCGCGAGATGGCGCTTCCCGAGGACATGACGGAGGCTGACCGCAGCCGCTTCATCGCCGAGGCTCAGTTCATGAGGGCGTTCTACTATTTCCGTCTCGTGCGCCTTTTCGGAGGCGTTCCCTACACGACGGAGCCTATTTTAGACTCCCGTGACTGGAAAAAGCAGCGTGAGAGCGCTGACAAGATTTATGAACTCGTGATTTCGGACCTTGAGGCCGCCGAACCCGCGCTTCCGCTTCGTGACGGCTATGCCGCTTCCGAACTCGGACGTGCCACGAAAGGTGCCGCAGACGCTCTTCTGATGAAGGTGAACCTCTACAGGAAGAACTACGACGAAGTCCTCAAATGGGGCAAGTCAATAATCGGTTCCGGGAAATATGATCTTGCGCCGGACTATTTCTCCCAGTTCCTGCCGGAGAACGAATGGAACATCGAGTCCGTATTTGAGATAAACTATGTCGAGGATATGTACTCAGACTATGGGGGATTCGGATTCACTCGCGGAACGTTCACCACAGTGATGATGCGTCCGCGCTCGGCCAAGGTCGGGGGAGTGTCCGGCTGGGGATATGACCGCCCGACATGGAACCTGTATGCCGAATATGAGGTCGGCGACCCGCGCCGCGACTGGACTATTCTTGAACAGCTTCCGTCAGAGGTTGAGAACGAGACCGCCGAGGCTCATTATGCCAACTACTTCTATAACAGGAAATACCAGCAGGAACAATACCCTGCATCCGCCGAGGCTACGGCAAAGGGGCTGCGCTACGATTTCCCTGAACTCGGGCATCCGTCACGCGCGGGGCTGAACTGGAAGGAAATACGCTATGCCGACGTGCTGCTCATGTATGCCGAGGCTGCGATTGAGAGCGGTGCCGAGCTTGACTTGGCGAAGAAATACATCAACGACGTGCGTCACCGTGCGAGCCTTTCGCTGCCTGAGGTTGAGGCCCGCGAGGCTCTGCGGCATGAGCGCCGTGTGGAACTTGCAATGGAGGGGCACCGCTGGTTCGACCTCTGCCGTTGGGGAATTGCCAAGGAGACAATGAACGCCTACCGGAAGAAGTTCCGGATTGCCAACTGGAACGCGCTCAAGACCGAATATCCGTTTATCAGCGGCATCGACGCTGGCAAGTTCGAGCTGCTTGACGGCGACGACATGAACGAGTTCAAGGACTGCCACTATCTGATGCCTATCCCGCAGGAGGAGGTTCGGCTCGCAGGGCTTACGCAGAACGAGGGCTACAACTGATTTCGCAATTCTGCTCGGATGAACTTTTTGTGGATAAATGGAATCCTGAAAAACAATATAAAATAATTATAAACCACTTAAAAACACAGTTTTATGAAAAAGATTGCAACAATGCTGCTCAGCGCGGCAACAATTCTTTCCCTCGCCTCATGCGAGAAGAACGAGGCCAAAGGCGATGCTTTCGACTGCATCGTCAAGACTTCCGAGATTACGGAAAACTCAGTCAAAGTCAATGTCGAGGTGAATGACGCGGCTGCGGAGTACAGCCTCTGGGTCGTTGAGGAGTCAGCCTACAAGGAGGCCGTTCCTGAGACCGCAAAGAAGCTCAAGGGCAATGCCGCCGAGACCTTTGAAGGCCTGAACGCAGACACGGAGTATTATGCCGTCGTTTATGAGTCATCCCTCGGATTCACAAAGAAGAGTTTTGTCACTGCAAAGCCGAGCAAGGAGTACAAGTGTCTTGAAGGCTCTGACTACATCATCATCGCCATGGATGAGACTACCAGCAAGAAGATAGAGAGCAAGATTAAATACACCATGCCTTCAGACGGTACTTATGGGGAAGACGGCAAGTCAACCGGAACTCTCTTCTTTGACTGGTGGAACGGCGGCAATGCCGGGACAACTTCCGGTCCTAACTTCTTCGGAGTAGTTGACGGCTGGTTCTCAATTCAGACTGCATCCGGCTGGTTCGGCTATGCTTTCCGTCTTGGTGAGGGCAACACCGACGAGGAAAAGGCTGAGTCAGCAAAGCGCCGCGAAATTCTCAAGGGCATCACTGCCGACTACACTCTTCATCTTGCGATGAAAGCAACCTGCGAGGGCGAATACAGCCTTGGAATGCTTGACGGTGCAGCCGTTATAATCGGTGATGAGACCGCCACCTACGGATTCAAGAGGGATGGTGACTGGCATGAGATTGAAATCCCGATGTCTGTAATCATGGCCGGCGAAAAATACAACGCCGAGACCGGAGTCAATGTCCTTTACTGGACGCAGGGAACCAACGGTTATCCGACGACTCTCGATGTAGATGCCATCTTCTGGTACAAGAAATAATGATCTTGTCATTTCGAACGAAGTGAGAAATCTTTACAGCATGAACAGAATAATCATTCTGCTGCTCTCCCTAATCACTGCCGTGCCTGCCCTTGCCTCCTGCCAGAGCGAGCCGACCATGGCGCACGAGGAGGACTTCAATGTCTTCCGCGTCAGGACAAAGCAGGCGCGCAGTGCCAAGAGGGGAATCTGCGGCAACCTCCAGATGGCGTCCGACGCGCGGCTTCTCGGTCCGGGAGTCAGCTGGGACTACAACTGGTCCCACAACTATCCCGAGAACGCTTCCGACATCTACGGGGCAGGCATGGCGTTCTACCCGATGGTCTGGAACGCCGGCGTGAACAAGGACAACATCAGCCGTCTCAAGGCCGACTATCCTTCGACCGGGTACATCCTCGGCTACAACGAACCGAACCTCACCGACCAGGCGAATATGGTTCCGTCCGTGGCAGCCAAAAGCTGGCCCGACCTGAGGGCGTTCTCCCGCGAGGTCGGCATGAAGCTGGTCTCCCCGGCGCTGAACTACGGCACGCTCTCCGGCTACCACGACCCTGAGGTCTGGCTTGACGAGTTCATCGCCTGCGACGGAATCGGGAACGACGCCTTCGACGCGATTGCGCTCCACTGCTATATGCCGAATGTGAACGGGATGCGCGCGATGATACGCAAGTTCGACAAGTACGGCAAGCCGGTGTTCATGACCGAGTTCTGTCATGCTAACGGCAGCATCACCAACAGCACTGTCGAGCAGATTTCGTTCATGTCCGATGTCCTCAATATGCTTGAGACGGACAGCAATGTGGCGGGATATTCATGGTTCATGCACCGCGCAGGAGGAAGCTGGGGAGCCATTTCCCTGCTGAACAGCGACGCTTCCAACCCTGAGCTGACGGACTTGGGCCGGCTCTATGTGAATTTCTCATCCTTCGACAAGAACTGCTGGTACGGCAGGCACGAGGTCATCCCGGCCGAGCATTATGTCGCTCACAACATGAGCGGCGAGCAGACGGGGTGGAAGGATGTGTTCAAGGTGCGTCCGTGCACGGATTCTGCAGGAGAGCTGATGATTCTCTGCTATCAGCAGGACGCATGGGTCGAGTATCAGGTTGAGGTCGAGAAGACCGGGACCTATTCGCTCTGCGCCCGCTACATCTCCGAACTTCTCGGCGGCGTTATGGCTGTTTCCGTCGATGGCGGCAAGGAACAGTTCGTCGATTTCGAGAAGACCTCCGAATGGAAGTGCAAGTGGATTGAAGGCATATACCTCAAGAAAGGAAAGCACACGATTCGCCTCAAGCACAAGGACGGCCGCGTCGATTTCAACTGGTTCTACCTCGACTGACGGGATTTGCGAAAATCCGGTTTATTTGCTAACTTGCTCCCGCTATGAAAGGGACGGGTCTGAAAAATATCATTATTGCCCTTGCGCTGTGCATCTCCATGTACGGCGCATCGGCGTATAATCATCCCGGCTCGCTTGAGGAGCGGCTCTCGGCTCTGGACGCGGCTCTGGATGAGTCTGGGCGCAACGAGGAGGCCAAGCGCCTGCGCATATCCAGGCTTGAGGAAAAGTATGCGGAAGCCGGAACTTCTCCCGAGCAGAGATACTACCTCGGCAAGAGCCTGATAGAGGAGAATATGTCCTACGACTTCGACAAGACCCTGTTCTATCTGAGGCGGAACCTCGAAACGGCGGAATCCCTCGGAGACGCAGACAAGACGGACGAGTCCCTGATTCGCCTTGCCGGATTCTATTCTTCCTCCGGCTACTACTACGAGGCCGACCAGATTCTTAACAGCCGTCTTTCAGGATTTCCCTCCTCAAGCCCCAACTGGCTTCTCTATTGCCTCGCGCAGCAGAACCTCTACAACGAGATTCTGAACCATTCCGAGATGCCATACTCCGAGGGAAGGACAGTCGCCATGGCGGAACGCTATACGGCCATCCTCCTCGAACAGCTTCCGCACGACTCTTCGGACTGGGTGCGGCTCAAGGTGATAGACCTGCTCGCCAAGCAGCGCACGGCCGAGGCCCGTGAGGTCTGCGAGGCGGCTCTGGACCTGTTCTGCACGCAGCCTCGTCTCCATGCCCTTGCGGCCTACCTCTACGCCATTCTCTGCGGCGCGTCCGGTGACACCGACGGGATGACCTGCTGGTATGCCGTCTCTGCCTGCGAATATGCCGGACTCTGCGTCAAGGACAACAACTCTCTCTATCTGCTCTCGACCCTTCTATACGACCAAGGCGACAGGGAGCGGGCGAGACGCTATGCCGATGTCGCGCTCAAAAATTCCTCGGACTACGACCGCAACCTTCGCTACGGGCAGGTCGCGGACTATCTGAGGCGTCTCGAAGACATGGAACGCGACGCGGAGCGCGAGCGCCTGAACCATTTCCGCATAGTTCTTGTCATCGTCATATCCTTCGTCCTCTGTCTAATCGCGGCGCTTTCGTTCCTTTCCGTCATGAACCGCAGGCTTCACCGGGCAAAGAAGACGCTGAAGGAGCGGAACGCACAGATTTCCTCACTGAACAGGGAACTTTCCTCGCAGAGGGCGGAAATCGTCGAGGCCAACAGTGTGAAGGAAGAATATATCGCCATGTTCCTGAGCATCAGTTCACAATATATCGACAAACTCACCTCCTTTCAGAACGATGTCCGCCGGCGCATATCACGGAACCAGACGGACGAACTCCTCGCGGAACTCAGGGATGCGGAGCGTGCGGGCAGGGAACTCGACAATTTTTACAGGATGTTCGACGACATATTCCTCAACATCTATCACACTTTCGTCGATGACTTCAATGCTCTTTTGTCCGACGAAGGGAAGATTTCGCCGCAAAAGGGCGGGCTGAACGCCGAACTGAGGATTTATGCACTGGTGCGTTTAGGAATCAATGATTCGACAAAGATTGCCTCGCTTCTGCATTATTCCGTGCAGACCATATATAATTACAGGAACCGTGTGAAGAACTCGGCTCTTGACCGTGCGGGCTTCGAGGATGCCGTTCGCAGGATAGGCTCTTTCAGCGTCTGACATTTGGTGCGACGGGCGGTTTTGCACGAATTTTGTTGCTTGCGCAGGTTCACTTTTATTGATTATGGCAAAGATTTCAACAGTGGGAGTACTCACCTCCGGCGGTGACGCTCCCGGAATGAATGCGGCTGTAAGGGCCGTCACAAGAGCTGCGATTTACAATGGCTGGAAAGTCATGGGGATATACAGGGGCTATGAGGGACTCATCAACAATGAGATTGCCGAGTTCACCTCCCAGTCCGTCAGCAACACCATCCAGCGAGGAGGAACGATTCTCAAGACAGCGCGTTCCGAGGCGTTCATGACCCCGGAGGGCAGGAAAATCGCATACGACAACATGAAGGCGGCCGGCATCGACGCTCTTATAATAATAGGTGGAAACGGCTCCCTTGCCGGGGCGCAGGTGTTCGCGAAGGAGTTTGACGTTCCGTGCATCGGGCTTCCTGGAACGATTGACAACGACCTCTACGGGACCGACTACACCATAGGATATGACACCGCGCTCAACACCATCGTCGAGTGCGTCGATAAGATTCGTGACACCGCGACATCCCACGACCGCATATTCTTCATCGAGGTCATGGGACGCGACGCAGGATTTCTTGCGCAGAACAGCGCGATTGCCTCGGGGGCCGAGGCCGCTATTATCCCGGAGGACAAGACCGACGTCGATCAGTTGGAGCAGTTCATCAGCAGGGGATTCCGCAAGAGCAAGAACAGCTCGATTGTCATTGTCTCCGAGAGCAAGAAGGACGGCGGGGCGATGCACTATGCCGAGCGAATCAGGACTGAGTATCCTCAGTATGACGTGCGCGTGACCATTCTCGGCCATCTCCAGAGGGGAGGCACCCCGAGCGCGTTCGACCGCATCCTCGCGAGCCGTCTGGGCGTGGCTGCGATTGATGCCCTGAACGACGGGCAGCGCAACGTGATGGTCGGCGTCTCGAACGACAAGATTGTCTATGTTCCGTTCAACAAGGCCATCAAGATTGACAAGCCGATAGATCGCGAGTTGATTAACGTGCTTCACGTCTTGTCGATATAATTTATTTTGCCAAGAAATAAAAAATTACTACCTTTGCAGCCCCTATGTGGTATAGGGACGCAACTAAAGTATTAAGTATTAACCATTAACAATCAAGATGGACACACAGTTACAAAACTGTATCGCTGAAAGCCGGCGATATCAAGAAAGAGTGGTTTGTGATTGATGCTACCGACTTGGTGCTCGGCCGTCTTGCTTCGAGAGTTGCTCTTATCCTCCGCGGTAAGAACAAGCCTTCATTCACTCCGAACCTTGACTGTGGTGACAACGTCATCATCGTCAATGCCGACAAGGTGAGACTCACGGGCAAGAAGATGACCGACAGGGTGTATGTCCGCTACACCGGAAACCCCGGTGGACAGCGCTTCACTACGCCTGCTGAAATCCTCAAGAAGAGGCCTACGGAGCTTCTGAGGATGGCTGTCAAGGGTATGCTCCCGAAGAATCGTCTCGGAAGCAAGATCATCAACAACCTTTATCTCTATGCTGGTCCTGAGCATCCGCATCAGGCACAGAACCCTAAAGTCATTAAGTTAAACGAAATTTAAGCAGAGCATGAAAGTAGTAAACGCCCTTGGAAGACGTAAATCAGCAGTTGCTCGCGTTTATGTTTCAGCAGGAAAAGGCAACATTACAATCAACGGACGCACCCTTGAGGACTATTTCCGCGAGGATTCCCTCCGCTACATTGTGAATCAGCCGTTTGCTGCTACCGGCACTGAAGGCCAGTTCGACGTCAAGATTAACCTTGACGGCGGCGGAATCAAAGGTCAGGCAGAGGCTGCCCGTCTCGGAATCTCCCGCGCACTTTGCGAGATTGACCGCGAGGCATACCGCCCGGCCCTCAAGTCCGAAGGTTTCCTTACACGTGACGCCCGTGAGGTTGAGCGTAAGAAACCAGGTCAGCCGGGTGCACGTAGGCGCTTCCAGTTCAGTAAGCGTTAGTCCTTACCGTCTGATTTACTTGACGCACAGTCCGGTCACAAAATCGCGGGACTCCGATTCGGGATGTGAATCCCGGCGGGCTGCCTGACAGATTTGCCTGACTGCGGAAATTTCGGAGACCGGCAAGGCCGCTGCTTCCGGAATGAAGAAAAGAGCCTCCCCGGGCAAGGCAAGCCTAAGGAGGAAAGTAAAAACAAAAGAAAAATTTAAAACAATGCCAAGATCTAATTTCCAGGAATTACTTGATGCAGGTGTTCACTTCGGACATCTGGCGAGAAAGTGGAATCCTAAGATGGCCCCTTATATTTTCGACCAGAAGAACGGAATCCACATCATCGACCTGCATAAAAGTATAGTAAAGATTGACGAGGCTGCGGATGTACTCAAACAGCTTGCGCGTTCAGGCCGCAAGGTACTTTTCGTCGCCACGAAGAAGCAGGCTAAGGACATCGTTGCCGAGAAGGCCGCTTCAGTCAATATGCCTTATGTAACGGAGCGCTGGGCAGGCGGTATGCTTACCAACTTCCCGACCATCCGCAAGGCAGTCAAGAAGATGAACACCATCGACAAGATGATTGAAGATGGCACGTTCGACACACTCGCAAAGCGCGAGCGTCTCCAGATTACCCGTCAGCGCGCTAAGCTTGAGAAGAACCTCGGTTCAATCAAGGACCTCAGCCGCCTTCCTTCCGCACTTTTCGTAGTGGATGTCCAGAAAGAGATGAATGCCGTCAAGGAGGCAAACCGTCTCAACATTCCGGTTATCGCCATGGTTGATACTTGTTGCGATCCTACTTCGATTGATTATGTGATTCCGGCCAACGATGATGCCGCAAAGTCCATCGCCTACATCATGGACGTGCTTTGCCAGGCAATCAACGAGGGACTGAACGAAAGGAAACTTGAGAAGGAAAAGGAAGTTCCCGAGGCTTCAGAGGAGAAGCAGGTGGCAGGCAAGAAGCTCCGTTCCCGCAAGGGCACCAAGACAGAGGAGGCAGCCGCTGAGGCAGCTCCTGTAGCCGAGGCTCCTGCAGAGGAGGCGGCTCCTGTAGCGGAAGAGGCTCCGGTTGAGGAGGCTCCGAAGGCCGACGCCGAATAATCCGTGGCTGATGCCCGAAACAAATTACGAGTAATAACAGATTAAAATTCAAGACAATGGATATCAAAGCAGCTGACGTAATGAAATTGCGTCAAATGACCGGTGCCGGAATGATGGACTGCAAGAAGGCTCTCATCGAGGCTGAAGGCGACTACAACCGTGCACAGGAAATCATCCGTGAGAAAGGCAAGCTCGTTGCTGCAAAGCGTGCGGACAGGGAGACCACCGAAGGTGCTGTCCTCGCCCGCATCGAAGGCGACAAGGCCATACTCGTGTGCCTTGGATGCGAGACTGACTTCGTCTCTAAGAACGCGGAGTTTCAGGCTCTCGCCAATGCAATTGCAGACGCCGCAATCAAGGCTTTCCCTGCTGATGCCGAGGCTCTCAAGAATGTGACTCTCGCTGACGGCAGAACCGTTGAGGCTGCTGTCACAGAGCAGACGGGAAAGACCGGAGAGAAGCACGTGGTGGCCTACTACGCTGCCATCAACGCTCCGTTCGCGGCATCTTACGTTCACCACAACGGCAAGGTCGCTTCCGTTGTAGGATTCAACAAGGAGGTTGATCCGGAAATCGCGAGGGGAATCGCAATTCAGGTTGCGACAATGAACCCTGTCTCAGTTTCCGAGAAGGACTGCCCGGCTGAGGTTGTCGCAAAGGAAGTCGCTCTCTACAAGGAGCAGATGAAGGATGACCCTAAGATGGCGAACAAGCCGGAGGCTATGCTTGAGCAGATTGCAAAGGGCAAGCTCGGCAAGTTCTTCAAGGAGAACACTCTTCTTGAGCAGGCCTACCAGATGGGCGACGGCAAGGAGGCCGTTAAGGATGTCCTCGCCAAGACCGACAAGGAGGCGCAGGTGCTCACCTTCAAGCGCTTCTCTTTGAGTGATTAACACCAAAGTATCTGAATAAAAAACAGGTTCCGAAGCAATTCGGAACCTGTTTTTTATTCACTTATCCGCAAACAATTTTATGATGTTGAGGATGACCTTTGAAGCCTTTTCCATGGACTCAAGCGGCACATACTCCATTTTTCCGTGGAAATTGTGTCCGCCGGCGAAAATGTTCGGGCAAGGCAGTCCCATGAACGAAAGGTTGGCACCGTCCGTGCCGCCGCGTATAGGCTGAATCTTCGGCTTTATCCCCTCCATCTCCATCGCCTTGACGGCCTTTTCGATAATCTCGAAGTGCGGCTCCACCTGCTTGCGCATGTTGTAATACTGGTGCTTGATTTCCACGCTCGCCGTGCCTTCGCCGTATTTCGCATTGATGAAGTTCACGCAGTCCTGAAGTATTGCCTTGCGCTTCTCATAAAGGTCCATGTCGTGGTCGCGGATTATGTAGGAGAACTTTGCCTCCTCAACCGTTCCGTTGAAGCTTATGAGGTGGAAGAATCCCTCATACCCCTCAGTGAACTCCGGCCTCTGCTCCACCGGGAGAAGCCCGTTGAGTTCCATGCCGATGAGAATGGCGTTCTTCATCTTTCCCTTCGCATATCCCGGGTGGATGTTGAGCCCATGAATCCTGACGGTCGCCGAAGCCGCGTTGAAATTCTCATATTCCAGCTCTCCCACAGCGCCGCCGTCCATTGTGTATGCGTACTTCGCCCCGAACTTCTTGACGTCGAACTTCACCACGCCGCGGCCGATTTCCTCGTCAGGAGTGAACCCGATGCAGATTTTCCCGTGCTTGAACTCAGGATGCTCCACGATGTACTGCACGGCGTTCATGATTTCGGCCACTCCGGCCTTGTCGTCCGCCCCGAGCAGCGTCGTCCCGTCCGTGGTGATGATGGTCTGTCCCTTGTATTCCGCAAGTTCCGGGAAATCAGCTACCTTCAGCGCGAGACCCGGCACGCCGTTCAACGCGATGTCCCCGCCGTCATAGCCCTCGATAATCTGTGGCTTTATGTCAGCGCCCGACGCGTCAGGAGACGTATCGACATGAGCGATGAATCCGAGCGCCGGCACATCCTCGTTTCCGACATTCGACGGAATCGTCGCCATCACGTATCCCCACTCGTCCAGTTCGGCCTTCACGCCCATGCCCGCAAGCTCATCACGGAGCATCTTCAGCAAATTCAACTCCTTTGCGGCACTCGGCTGTGTGTCGCTGCTTTCATCTGACTGCGTATCCACAGCCACATATCTCAAAAATCTTTCAATCAACTTTTCCATATTACTCTTTTTTAGAACTTTTATTCTGTCATTCAGATTTCTCAGCTCCACTTCGTTCCGTTCGAAATGACAACACTCATTCCTGTCATTTCGATGTTGTCCCTGTCATTCCGAACGGAGTGAGGAATCTTTAATTCTTATCCGTCTTCATTGAAGATAAAATCATATAACCAATCAGAGCGATATAAGGCAGAATCGCCACCGGCTCAGCCCAGTACTGCGCCCAGACCGTGTCCGCCCCGATGTACCAATCGACCTTCGCGAACTTCAGAATCGCGCTCACGACGCCCATCAGCGCACCTCCGGCGATGAATCCCGAAGCAATCAGCGTGCCCTTCTCCTGCCGCGCGGCATTCACCTCGGCCTTCTTGCTGCGGCTTCCCACGAACCATGAAATCGCGCCTCCGATGAGCAGCGGAAGGTTCAGGTCAATCGGGATGAACATTCCCAGCGCGAATGCCAGGGCCGGCACCTTGCAGAGAGTCAGCACAATCGCCAGCACCGCACCGATGCCGTAGAGCAGCCAAGGGGCGTTCCCGCCGTTCATCATAGGCTCAATCACGGCCGCCATGGCGTTTGCCTGAGGAGCCACGAGTGCATTCTCGCCGGTGAAGCCGTAGGTCTGGTTCAGCACCATCATCACGCCGCCCACCGTGGCAGCAGCCACAAGCACTCCGAGGAACTTCCATGTCTCCTGCTTCTTCGGGGTCGTGCCTATCCAGTAACCCACCTTGAGGTCAGTGATGAACGCTCCGGCAACGGAAAGGGCCGTGCAGACGACGCCTCCGATGACCATAGCCGCCACCATCCCGGCAGTTCCCTTCAGCCCGCAGGCCACGAGAATCAGGCTCGCCAGAATCAGTGTCATGATAGTCATTCCGCTGACCGGGTTCGAGCCCACAATCGCAATCGCGTTCGCCGCCACAGTCGTGAACAGGAACGCAATCACAGCCACAATCAGAAGTCCCACGAGCGCCAGCCACAGATTATCTACAACTCCGCAGGCAAAGAAGATGAACACGGCAATCAGCGCCGCCACGATGCCGATAACAACGATTTTCATCGAGATGTCCCTCTGCGTCCTCAGAACCTCCTCCTCGGCGCTTCCTTTCTTCTTCCGGAACTCGCCCACAGCCAGTCCGAGGGCCGACTTGATGACTCCGAAGGACTTGATGATTCCGATGATTCCCGCCGTGGCGATGCCTCCGATGCCGATATGCCGCGCATAGTTGCTGAAAATCTGGTCAGCCGTCATCTCCGACACCGTCTGTGTGATGCCGGTGCCCATGAAGTCGAGCACGCTGCCTCCCCAGATGAGGTTCATCAGAGGAATAATCACGAGCCAAACCAGCAGGCTTCCGCAGCATATAATAAAGGAGTATTTCAGTCCCACGATGTAACCAAGTCCGAGCACCGCGGCGCCCGTATTAACCTTGAGTACCACCTTGGCCTTGTCCGCAATCGCCTGTCCCCAAGGCAGTACAGTCGTCGAGAGCGTCTCGCTCCAAGCCCCGAAGGTCGCCACCACGAAGTCATAGAGACCTCCGATGAGCCCGCTGGCCAGCAGTGTCTTGGCGCCCTTTCCGCCGCCTTCGCCGCTCACGAGCACCTGAGTGGTCGCCGTCGCCTCAGGGAACGGATACTTCCCGTGCATTTCCTTCACGAAATATTTCCTGAACGGAATCAGGAACAGGATTCCGAGTATTCCTCCCAGCAGGCTGGAAAAGAATACCTTACCGAAGTTCACCGTCAGTTCCGGATACTTGTCCTGAAGGATGTAGAGCGCCGGCAGAGTGAAAATCGCGCCCGCCACAATCGCTCCGGAGCATGACCCGATGGACTGAATCATCACGTTCTCCCCGAGGCTGTTCTTCCTCCCGAGGGCCGACGACAGCCCCACCGCGATGATGGCGATAGGAATCGCCGCCTCGAACACCTGTCCGACCTTCAGCCCAAGATAGGCCGCCGCAGCCGAGAAGATGATGGTCATCACCAGCCCGACCGAAACCGACCATGGCGTGACCTCAGGATAGTTTTTCTTCGGCGAGAGCAGCGGCTGGTACTCCTCTCCCGGTTTGAGCTCCCGAGTCGCATTCTCCGGGAGCGAAGTCTTAATCTTTTCTTCCATATTCCGTTTTTTTCAAAAATTCTATAGCAGTTTTTTCAATTCCTCGATGTCCGGCAATGCCTTTCTCAAACTCTCCGGCATGGCATTCGAGGTGTTATAAGTTGCCACACCCATTGGTTTGTCATAATCCTGAATCACATACTCGACATACTTTTTGTTCGCGCTGGAGCACAGGACTATGCCTATAGCCGGGTTCTCATGCGGTTTTTTCATCTTGTCATCCGCGAGCCGAAGATATGTGCACAGCTGACCGAGATAAGCGGATTTGAAAGGTCCTTTCTTCAGTTCAATAATGACAATCGCATTCAGCTCTCGGTTGAAGAATACCAAATCCGGAAAGTTATCTACACCAAAAGCTTCAAGATGATACTGATTCCCGATAAAGGCGAAATCTCGGCCGAAAGTCATTATGAATTGTTTGACGTTATGCACTATTTCCTGCTCGATAATTCTTTCATCTACATCGGATATATCTCGCGCCCCAAGTTCCTCAACATTGATAAAATCCAGAAAATACTCGTCTTTGAACGCCATTACAGCACGTCGGGCAACATCCGCAGGAGAAAGTTTCTGCAAGAAATTATTGGGCATCTGGGATTGGTGATGGAAGTCGTCTTCCTCTATGCTCCTCTTCAGATTCTCGACTGATAGATGCTGTGTGGAGCATAGCCTGATGTAAAAGAAGATTTCCTCAGTCTCCTTTGCCTTTGACAAGATAATGTAATGGTTGGTGAACGGGACGGATAGAAAATCCTCAAAAGAAAGATTATCAAAATTCGTGCATCGCAATGCACGAATTACATTAAGTCCAGATTCTGTCAAAGTGTCGAACTTCGAAAGGGGAGGATTCTTAGCGATTGCTTCTAAATCGTGCATTTTGATGCACGAACTGTCAATTATCGAACTCCAACGCTCAAAAAAGATTCTCATCTTCTTCATGTGTCCTTCCGAGAACCCTCTCAACCCCGGTAAACTTCGCTGAAGCCTTTCACTAATTATCGTCAATGCCCCTGTTCCCCATACCTTGCCTCTCGTATTATCGGAAATGTATTTTCCTATTCCAAAATATAATGCAAGTTGTTCTGCATTAACTTGCTTGGATGCCCGATATTGTCTCTGTAAAATAGCCGTTTTCAAAATTTCAACGGCTTCATTATAAGTTTTATTCAGTTCAGTCTCTGTCATTGTAACGCCGACAATTTTATAACCTCCACAAAATTACACAATTTTCGGATTGATGCCACTAATATTTAGATATAAAGGAAAATGATGATGTCGCTGACAATGCTGCAGCGTGCTCCGCACCTCTTCGCGCCTCAGCTTTCCGTGGGCGATGAAAAATATTTTGAAAAAAATTGCAAAAAAAATTTGCAGGTAATAAAAAAGTCCGTATCTTTGCAGCCCAATTCAGAAATGACCCTCCCAAATG
>CAVBPI010000003.1:0-9209 GCA_963596955.1 bacterium
TGACGGACATACTGGACCATACGAGGGTAGCACCTTCGCACGAGTTCCTCCATTTCCTTTCCGGAATATCCGAACGCCTTATTTTCCGTCACGGTCATTCTACCACATAAGTTTTCTTTTCAGGTCCCACGCCCTTGATTGTCAGCCTCTTCCAATGAGGCGGGAGAGCGTGGTTCCGCAGCTGCGTCACGCCTCCGCCGGGAGCGAACTCCAGTCCGGCGAAACCGAAGATGACGGACTGAAGGGTTCCGCCCGCCCCGGTCGCGAAATAGGGATTGGTCCCGCCCTTGAACTCCGCCAGCACGCCGAACGGAGGCAGGGCGTTGGGGCGGTATGAGTCAACGAACCACTTCCACGCCTGTGCCGCATCCCCGCAGCGGGAACAGATTACCGAGAACATGGCCTGGGTCATGGCCGGGGTCTTCTTCTGAGGAACCTTTCCGCTGTAATAGTCCAGGTCACGCATCATCTGCCCGCGGTCCGTAATCACCTGAAGGGGAAAGGCGAGGAGATTGACGTCCGCCTGCTTGATTTCCGTGCCGTCATACCCCTTATGCTCCAGCGTCACCCCATCATCCGTCCTGTCGAAGAACAGGCCTTCCGAAATCTCCTTCCACACCGCCGGGGTCCGGTGCCCGAGAACCCGGCCGGCCTCCGTCGCATACCTGAGGTTGAGCGCCGCGGCGGCGTTCGTGTAGGCATTGTCGTCCTTGTTCAGAGCCCATTCGTCCGCGCACATGACATTGTCTATGTGCCAGAAGCCGTCGTCCTTCTTCTCCGCACGGCTCGCCCAGAACTCGGCGGTCGCCTGAAGCACCGGCCAGCCGCGGGTCTCCAGCCATTCCTTGTCGCCCGTCACGAGGTAGTATCTCCAGAACCCGATGGCGACATCCGCCGTGACGTGATGCTGGAACGTGCCGCTCAAGGAGGTGGCAGGGGTGTCCTCCGCGCCGGTCGAGGCGCTTTCCCACGGATACATCGCGCCCATGAAGCCGTAGGCGGCCGCGTTGTGCCGGGCCTCGTCCAGACGCAGGAACCTGTACTCAAGCATCGAGCGGGCCAGTTCCGGATGGAGCATCAGGAGAGGGGGCATCATGAACATCTCGCCGTCCCAGAAGACGTGGCCGTTGTAGCCCAGTCCGCTGAGTCCCATCGGCGACGGGGAATATGCCGTGCCCTCGCGGGTGAAGCTGTAGAGATGATAGAGCATGCTCCTCACCTCCTTCTGCGCCTGCGCGTCGCCTTCAATGACTATGTCGCTCTCCCACAGCTTCGCCCATGCGAGGCGGTGCCGGCGCAGCAGCTCGCCCTCCTTCTGGAAACGGGCGTAAGTCACTATGCGCTCGGCCTGGTTCAGGGGATCCGCAGTGTGGGCGGAAGATATGAGCGAGCCCACGACAGAGAACTTATATGTCTCCCCTTTCCGGATGGTCTTGCCGAATGAGATGTTATGGGAATCGGAAGAGGGCTGCCTGTGGAGCACCGGGAGGCCTCTGTCCGCCTCCGGGAACAGGAACGCGGACGAGGCAGCCGTCGTGACAGTCCCGGACGGAGAGAGCGCCGTCGTGGTAATCACCGTATATGGCGGGTCGCTCTTGTGGTGGAACGCGAAGGAATTGGTCATCATCGAGGCACCGTGCAGGGACAGGGGCACAAGATGCTCCAGCCGGGTCTCAACCTCGACATCCTCGCCCGCGGACAGGCTGACCTCCATCAGGGCGGCATGGGCGATTTGCCGCAGGGCGCAGTAGCGGTACGACACGTGCACGCCCCTGAAATCGAACTCGCCGGAAAACTCCCCGTTCCTCATGTCGAGGCACTGGACAAAGTTCCGCACGTTCGAGCGCCTTATCCTTGTCCCTCCGACGGTCATCGTCAGGCGCAGGGGATTGATGTTCGGCAGAAAATTGTTCACGCGGCCGCGCCCGTAGAAGTCATATACCCCGGCGAGGACGGTCTCGGCTATGCCGAACGGCTCGGGAGAAGACACGAGTCCAATGACCCCGTTCGCCGACGTGACGCCGTAGTACCGCGCCGGGTCAGGCTCCTCCGCCCTCAGCAGCCAGCCATCGTCACCGGCATCCTCCGCATTCATAAGCACGGCCGGGAAACAGGCCAGAGCCGCAACCGCCAGAATCCTTTTCAGTCTGTCGCTCATTTTCATCATATCAACGCTTAAATTTTACCATGTAATTTCCTGTGTCCACAAATTTCCGAAATTATCCCGAACTCTAACCTCTCCTCCGCGGGAATTTTCAGTAGGCACGGCCCTGAACATATACTGAGAGAGCGTCGGCTTCGCATAGTCAGCCGCACGTCCCTCAAGCTTTTCGAGAGAGTCAGCAATCTCCTTATAGTCAAGGTCGTAGTCCGGATGGCATTCCATGTCACAGACCTTCCGTCCGTTCTCCCACCACTCCGGAGTGCCCCAGAAGCCTTCAGTCCAGTTCCAGATGTTGGCCTTCACATATCCGTCGCCCGTCCGGACAGGGCTGTAGGCACGAATCTGATAAGAGGCGTCCCTGCCCACGGACTTGTAGTACCATGTCATGTCGTCCCCCTTTACGGAGCATACCATATACCCGTTCGGCACGCCCTCCGCGGTGAGTTCCCTGTTGGTGCGCAGCTGTCCGTTGCAGCGGGCCACTGTCACGCTCGTCACGTTGGAGATGCCGTCGACGCCGCTGCGGGCATAGTCGTATCCGAAATTGTCGTGGTAGTGACCCGACCACGAATAGACATGACGGTAGGAGGTGAGGAGGTCGCGGTAGCGCCTGTAGTTGACATAATACTTGCTGAAAGAGCCGTTCGGGGAATTGCCCCTCTTCTTGAACATCTGCGCATGGGCGCAAACGACAATCGTCCTGTCCTTCGGGATATATGAAAGGTCCTCCTCAAGCCACTTCATCTGGTCGTCGTCGATGCCGTAGCCATACCTAGCCGTCGGGTCCGTGCGGTTGTACATTATGTCGCTGAGCACGACATAGTGGAGGCGTCCGATGTTGAAGGAGTAGTATGTCGGGGATATGTACGTCTCGTAGAACGGCGTTCCCAGAGGGGTCTCCCACATCGTGTTCTGGTCGTAGTCGTGGTTGCCGATGACATTGAACATGATTACATGACCGCCGGCGACGATGTCGGCGTAGTCGTCGTAGCCCGACATCCAGTTATACACGAGGTCTCCGAGGTTTATGGAATATACGGGTCCCTTCACGGTGTCGGCGAGGGCCACGATGTCCGGCAGCACCACATCCCTGAACCGCTCTCCCGAACCGTCGCGCCCGAGTCCCCTCATCTGCGGGTCTCCGACCATGACCACGGTGTAGTCCTCCTCGACGCCGGCTCTCGGAGTCAATGTAAAGTTTGCCTGCACGGCCTGCTCATACCTCGCGATGCGGCGCCAGAAAAGCGGCATATTATTATGCACCGGAACCTCATACTCCGCCGGAACGGAGATGAATATGAACCTCGCCCTGGAGAGGTCGCTCTTCATCTGGTACTTTCCCCAGCCGTCGGTCCGCACGCACTGGAAGCCGTCGCTCACGACAACTCCCGGAACCGGTCTGCCCTCCGGAGTGGATATTCGTCCGAATACATTGGTGCCGTCAGGAAGCGGGGACACGCCCACTGCCATGTCATCCGCGGCGTCGCCAGTCACGGACACCCGTTTCATGAAGGCAGCGACATCGCCTTTCCTACCCGTTACGGCCTTGACCTTGCCCCTGTTGGAGCATTCCCTCACGAGGGCATCTTCCGCCGCGCAGCCGCTGATGCGTCCGAAAAGCCCGCCGGTGTGAATCGCGCCGTCATGGTTTTCGTACCTGTTGCCGCAGGGGCCGCTGATGACGGTGCCGTAATTCGTGCAGTTTCTGATGTATGCGGAACTCTTCGCATCCCCCTTGGCGTATGTGTTGCCGACCAGCCCTCCGATACATGACGCGCAGTCGGGACTGAAGCCGGAAAATTCCACGTCGGCGCGGTTCACGCAGCCGGCTATGTGGGTGTCCCGTCCCATAATCCCGACGAGTCCTCCTACGGACGAACCGGCCTCGTTAGTCACGCATATATTTCCATAATTGTTGCAATCGACAATCGTCAGCCCGTCATGCGGCATGGCGCAGATTCCTCCGGCCATCATCTGATGGATGCCCTCAGTGTCAATCCGCCCGAAATTGTCGCAGGAATTGATGTCGCCCTTGGTGAACCCGACTATTCCCCCGACGTTCGAGGCCAGTCCGCCGGAAGGCTTTTCCACGGCGACCGACTCGGCGTGCAGGTTTCCCCTGTTCACGCAGCCCTTCACGACGGCCTTGTAGGCATCTCCGGCGATTCCTCCAAGACGGCAGTTAGGGGCATCTCCGGAATATATGATGTCTCCGGTGTTTTCGGACGCGGCCACCTGCGCTCCGGGGAGAAGCTTGTGACGGAAGCCCCCGGCGATGCCGCCGAGCCTCGCGGAGACCTTCTCGGGATTCTGCAGCGAGCCGGAGCAGGTCGATGAAATCCGGCCGGAATTGCGGCAGTCATATATCATGGCGTAGTTGATTCCCACGATTCCTCCAATCCACAGCACATTGTCTGTGTAGGAGGACTTGTGCTCGATGTTTCCGTGGTTCTCGCAGGAGGCTATGCACCCGCAGTTGATGTCCGCGACGAATCCGAGGGCATATTCCCCGCTCCGGCTCGAAGCCTTCATCCGGCATGAGGAGTCTATCGTCAGGTTCCGGACCTCACCGCCCTGAAGAATCTCGTGGAAGAGACCCGAGGAGGCCTTCCAGTTCATAAGTCTGTGCCCGCATCCGTCAAAGGTGCCTCCGAAGGCGGATATGCCTCCGAATTTCTTGACCTTGCTCATGTCGATGTCGGCGGCAAGGCATACCACGCCGTCCTCATTGCGCCACTGCGAGGTGTCGCCGCCCTCATTGCACGCGGCAGCGAAGCCCACCAGGTCCGCGGCCGTCCTTATGTCCCCGGCACGGGAGGTGAAGGCCGCGAGAAGAAGCAGAAGAACCGTCAGCCTCAGACATCTCATCGCCGTTCCATATCCATTCATCGCATGATTCCGTATCATTGTCATATAATCCCGTTTCATAACATTTCTCCCTATGTCCTCTACCGTTGGCCCCGTCACCATTCAACCGTCGATGAATACTGATTGCCGAAGCGGTCCCTGACGGTGACGGTGCCCTTCCCCTTGGAGCCGGACACCCTGCACCGGAACAGGGACGGATGAGCCTTTTCATTCAGACCGTAGCCCACATTGTAGCGGCTGAAATAGGACTTGTCCTTGTAAAAGTCATAAATTTCCTTCTGCGGACGGTCGTAGGTCGCAGAAATGTTTGACATCGCCTGACCGTTGTACCTTGGAGTCTCCCACTCGCTGTCCCACATATAGACATTGGCATAGACATAGTCCCCGTCCTTGGACGTGCCTATCTGATAGGACTCGTCAAGCCTGTTCTCACCGATGTAAGCCACCCCGTCGCGGTATTCCCATGCCCGGAGCCTGAACTCAGGAGACGTTCCGCAGTGCTTCCCGGTCTGGTAGGCAAGAGGCTTCCATTTCCACGAGACGTCCTCGCCGTCAACCGTTACGACGAGGAAACCTCTCGGAGTTCCGTCGGCAAGATACTCATTGGTGTAGAGTTCGCCGGTCGAGCGCGGAAGGGTGTGGCACTCCAGACGGTTGGTGAACTTGCTGTGGCCGGCGGGATAGACGTAGTTGAATGTCTGATGGGTGTGCCCGGCCCAGGCATAGACGGTCTTATACTTCGCCAGCAGGCTGGCATAGTCGTTTCCATGCCTGCAGGTGCCCCTCGCCCACTTGTCCGAATTGTTGATTTCCCGGAACGCGGGGGCATGCGTGCAGAGCATGACGGTCGTGGAGCGCTCGACAAAGGCGAGGTCGCCCTGAAGCCACTCCCAGATGTCGTCGGTCAGTCCCTCGCTGTAGTCGTTGAGCAGGCCGCCGCTGCCCTTTTTCATAATCAGGTTATCGAGAACCACATAGTGAATCCGCCCGAGGTTGAAGGAGTAGTTGCAGGGGCCGAAGTTCTCCTCGAACACGCGGCGGCCCTGCTCGTCGTCTTCCGCGGAGGTGTCGTTGTCGTGGTTTCCTATGACATTGTAAGTCGGGAAGCCCATGCTGTTCATGCCCTCTACATACTGCGCGTACAGGGACATATCCTCATGCACTATGTCCCCGAGGCATATCCCATAGACCTTCTGTCCGGAGACCGAGGCCGCGTACTCCTTCAGGTCCCTGTAGAGGTCGGCGCAGCAGTCCAGCGAATGGTAGGCCAGCTTGTCGCCTCCACGGCTGCGCGGGCGCGGCTGCGGGTCGGCGGAGAGGAGCAGGGTATATCTGTCCGCGTCGGAGGAAATCTTCTTCAGCGAGAAGTCCGCGACATAGGCGCTTCCGACCTTCTGACATTCGGACAGTTTCTTATAAAAGACCGGGACGCCGCCCTTGAGCTGCGGTTCGTAGCCGGACGGAGTGCTGACGCTTATGAACTTGACACGGCTGAGGTCGCTGTCTATCTGATAGACGCCGTCAGCGCCTGTCCGGACCGACTTGAGGCCGTCCGTCACCACGACCCCCTCAAGGGGTCTGAGTTCATAGTCCATGACCTTTCCCGTCACGGTGAACCCGCCGGACGGTTCCGGTCCTACAGGGTCAGTGCCGGGTTTTCCTTCAGGGGTACAGCCCCACAACAGGGCGGATGCAACCGCCGCAATGAGAAAATGTCCTTTCATTTTATTATTAGCGTCATCATTGTTCCAATACGCCGTCCCAGAGGCCTATTCCGCTCACGGACGGGCTTCCCGTTCCGACAGGATAGTTCGCAACATTCGCCGACGTCACCGTAATCCCCGAGGTGACGTTCCCGCTTTCCAGAACGACCTGCACCATGCCGCCGTAGAGGCAGTCCTTGACGCTGCTCTTCTCGTCCGACTTGGCAACGATTCCGCCGTATGTGAGTTTTTCTATGCTTTCCTTGCTCGACGCGAGATTTCCGAAGAACCTGCTGCCGGATATGTCCGTGGAGAGCCCGATGGCAACGAGGCCTCCCGCATATTGAGGAGAGCTGTGTGCCTGAATTGTGCCCAGAGCCCGGCAGTCGATTACCTTGGAGTTCTCCAGCTTGCCGGCTATGCCCGCGGAGGCGTGAGGGTAGTCTCCGGAATTGCCCGTGGAGGTACATCCGGACAATTGGGCGTTTCTCGCGTATGCGACGATGCCGGCGGAAGCACCTCTGCGGAGGGTGAAGTTTCCTGAGTTCACGCAGCCGGACACCGTGAGCCTGCCTCCTGTAGAAGATGACGCGGCGTTAAGGTCGAACGCCCCGAGTATGCCTCCGACGCAAGTGAAGGCATAGGTGCCGCCGTCAGGGCTGCAGTTGTTCTGTATGCCGGAGTAGATAGCCGAAGTGTTGCTGCAGTCGCTTATCACGGATTCCCTTCCGGCGAAACCCGCGATGCAGCCCACCACTCCGCCGACGGCCGACTTGCTGTTCGTCCTGTTGTCCGACCTCCCGGCCTCAACCTTCGCGGCTGACTTGGAACCGGCCACAGTGCAGGCCTTGGCCGCATATCCGAGAATGCCTCCGACATTGATGCCATTCTCGAAATAAGGGGCGTCAGCCTTGCCGTCAGAACCATTGCCCCTTCGGCAGGTGACACAGACTTCAGAACCCTCCTTCGCTGTACATTCGCTGAGGGTAACCATGCTTTCCGCCCAGCCGAGGATGCCGCCTACGGCGCAGACCGCGTCAGAAGAAATTCTCGGACCCTTGCCGTCCCGGTACAGCCTGACCTCAATCTTGCCGCCGAACTCAGCGTTCTTTATCGGGACATCATGTTTGACGCCGCCGACAAATCCGCCCACGCCCAAGGCGCAGTTATCAACCATGTTCATGACCTGAATCGCCCCCTCGGAAGACGCGCCCGCGAAATCCAGTTCGGCAACCGCTCCTCCGACCTCGACCTGCCCGTACAGACCGCCGACGAAGATGTACTTGGAAGTGCCGTCGCTCACGATGTCACCCCTGTTGGAGTTTGCATTCAGATAACACGGTCCGCACCATCCCGCAACGCCTCCGGCCTTGACCGTAGCAGCTCCGGATGTGATGTGCAGGGCACCGCCGTTGAAAGAATCAGAGACGTCGCCAAGCGCATAGCCCGCGACTCCCCCGGCATAGACATTCCCGTTCACGGAGGCCTCGGACACGGCGGCGTAGTTCTCGCAGCCCTTAACCGCTCCGGACTGCTCCACACGGGCGACGATGCCGCCGACTCCATGTTCCTTTGCAGAAGAAGCGTCGCTGACCTCACCGTTGTTCGTGCTGTATTCCAAAGAACCGGAGAGCTCCGCCACGACACCGCCCGTCAGGACAGGGGCGTCCATGTCGCTGAACTCAACCGGGAGCGTCACGCTTCCCTGATTCTTCGACTTCTCGACCACGGCGCCCTCCTGCACCCTGCCGACAAGCCCGGCCACAAGCGCGGAAGTCATCGACTCATGCTCATAGAACCCTGCCTTGACCGCTCCGTTGTTCGTGCAGGCTGTCACAACCGTCGAGTTCTCCACCGCAGCGGCGACGGAAGCCCACACGGCGGCCGTACCTGCCATGACAGGCTTGGTGAAGGAGCATGATGCATCAATTGTAAGGCCACTGACCGTGGCTTCGGAACAGTGTCCGAACAGCGGCGAGGCCTCAGTCAGGTTCTGAATCGAGTGCCCTTTCCCGTCAAAGACCAGATTAAACGGACGCGCCTCAGTTCCTATCGAGGTCCACGGCTGAACGCCATTCATGTCGATGTCGCCAAGCAGCACCACATTGCCGTCGGCATCCGTCCAGTCAGAGATGTCTCCTCCGTCGTTGAAAGTTTCGGAAAAGAGCTTCAGACCCTCTCCTGACATGATGCCGTGGGCGACGAGGTATTCCTGATATATGAGAGGAAGTTCTATGACCTCGCTGGAAATGAACTGGTTCATGGCAATCTGCACGGCCCGGTTGGAGCGCGAGTCGCTCAGGTTCTCGCCGAAGCGGAACACATACCTTGCAAGTCCGTCTTCCGCATCCTCGCTCGTGACGGTCACGTCCTCCGGAGCCTCGACCCCGCTGACTATGTCCGTCGGGACAAGAATCTCAAGCGCGCCGGAGCCGTCCGCCGGCAGAAGCGCGTTCCCGGCCTCATCGTAGGTC
>CAVBPI010000003.1:9219-23549 GCA_963596955.1 bacterium
GCCACATCGAGACATACGCGCCGGCGTCCTCGCCGCTCCTGCTGAAGGCAATGCGCCCCATGCGCGACTCCTCCTCATTAGGTCCGGAAGCAATCGTGACAGGAGTCTCGACAAAGTCCCCGCGCGGCACGGACTCTCCCTTGTCAACAACCAGCCACCCGTTTTCGGGCGCCACTCCCCATTCCACACCCGGGAGTGTTCTCACCGTAATCTTGGCTGCGGTTCCGCCGATTCCGGACACGAGGTACGACTTGCTGAATATGAACACGTTGCCGGACTGGGTCAGACGGAACGGAGTCAGGCGGTACTCTCCCGCGGAGAAAGTGAGCGTTGCCGGAGGACGGGACTCGAACGAGTCGTTGGGAAGAATCTTCAGGGTGAACTTTCCGGTTCCGCGATGCTCTTCCGAAACGACCGTGCACCATGGCTGGTCGGAGGCCACACGCCACCTGACATTGTCGTCATTCAGCACGACGTCAAAGTCCATCGTGCCGCCGGCGGAAGTCAAAGCCAAACTCTCGCCCACGTCCGCGCCGTTTCTGAGGAACGAAACCTCGATGTTCCCGATTTCAGTCGAGCCGCCGAAGTCTATGCTTTCCTCGACACAGGCGGTCATGGAAAAAGCAAGAACCGCCGATAAAAGAATATATGTTATGCCGTTTTTCATAATCTCAACAAATTTATCACATTCTTCCCTTCGCCCTGTTGCCGCGGCTCTCGGCCGTCGAGGCCCACCACACGTCAGTCGTCATGTTGTTGGTACCTCCAAGCCAGCCGGCGACAGCCTTCGCGTACTGCTCGGCGTTGTAGAAGTCCTCCGTCGCGGGGTAGCGCATCCTCGTCGGAAGCACGCAGTCGTTTTCAGCGGCATCGCCGTTCGTCCTGAGCATAGGATAGCCCGTGCGCCTGTAGTCGCACCACGCCTCCGTCCCGCACCAGAACGTAGAGACCCATTTCTGCGTCATGATATGCTCCAGAGCATTGTTCGGGTCATAGATTCCGTCAAGATGGGAAATGAAGCCGGTCAGTTCTGCGGAAGCGGAGTCGAGCGTCTTGTTCCATTCAAGAACGGAGGTCCGCACCGCCTCCAGATAGAGTTCCCTGGTCTTCTGCCCGCTCATGGTAAGCCAGCCTCGCGCGGCTGCCTCCGCAAAGCAGAACAGAACCTCGGAATAGTTCAGCATAGCATAAGATTCCGCGTTCTTTAGGTCGCCGATGTGCCATGACGAGGTGGATTTCCGGGGATACCTGCCGATGGACGAGTTTCCCGCCATGGACACCGCCACATTGAAGAAATAGGACATATCCGAACGGGACAGCTGCGTCGGCGCTCCGGCACAGTCATCAACCCCGAGGGCGACGAGGGTCGGGCTTGCGCTGAAATCCCTCTTGGCCGCGCTGTATTTATGGAAATAGTAGTAATAGCGAGGGTCCTCGAAGTCGTCCCCCATCATGGTCTTCACAAGGGTGCGGCACGCCGCCTCCGCGTTCCAGACTCCGGACGTGGTCGAATAGAACGGGGTGAACAGGGCTGAGTTGGAATAGCTGAAGCCTACCCGCGCCGCGTCGGCAATCTCCCCGAACACCGGATACTGCCCGTTCCCCGTGAAGGAATCATATATCTCGGAAATCCTGCTTATCACATTTATTTCGCCCAGTTCCTCGTTGAGCATGAAGTTTCCTCCCGTCTCCTCCACAATCTTCATCGCGGAACGCACCAGAAGCCTAAGGTACAGCGAGTTGCCGAACTTACGCCATTTGCCGGCGTCACCGGAATACATATAGTCGCACTGACGCGAGAAATCAGCCTTCTCAATCAGTCCGCCGGTGACTGCCTCCTCGGCCTCGATGAATCTGCGGTTGGCGGTTTCAAGGGAAATGAACATATCCCATATATCTCCTCCTGAGAGTCGTAGGTCGTCTTGTAGCTGAAGCCCTCTCCCTGCTGGCTTATGAGACCCGCGTCGAAATAGGGAACATTCCCGTAAGTGTCCGTGATTACGGACATAAGCCAAGTCCTGAGGATGAGCGCGACCCCTTCCATCGCCGGGTTGTCCTCCTCCAGGGCGAGCTTCAGCATATACTGAGCGTTGCCGTACTCCTCATACAGATTCCACAGCGAAGAGGAGATGTTCTCCGAAATGTCGTAGTTATAAATCAGCGTCGCGGAAGTCTCGAAGCCCATGTTCACCGAATACTGCATCATTTCCGGAATCAGGTCGTAGCAGCGCTGCAGAATCTTGTATTCCGAATTATACAGAATCGGCTGCACGAACGACTCGGAAGGGACGTCATACAGGGCATACGGATTCTTGCTCATGTCGTCGAATTTGCTGCACGCGGACAGTGCGGAAAGCGCCGCGGCGGAAACAGCAAGTATTTTTATGATTGTTTTCATGTTGCCGTCCTTCATTTAGAATGTTATTTTAATGCTTGCGCCGTACTGAGCCGTCGATGGCATCTGGAGAAGGTCAAAGCCCGGAGTGAGGGCATTTCCCCTCATGGTCACGGACTCGGGGTCAAAGCCCGGGAACCTGCTCCAGCAGTAGAGGTTGTTGCCATAGACTGCCAGGGTGAGCCCGTTTATGACCTTTGTCTTGGCCAGAAGCTTCTTAGGGAAAGAATATTCCAGACGCACGTCCCTGAGCTTGAGGAACGACGTGCTCACGAAGTTCGACTCGGTGCACGGGCGGTCGTAGAGGGCCTGATAGTAGGCCTGGATGCCTCCCGAAGGAATCTTGTCCGTGTAAATCCTGTAGTTGCCGTCCTCAAGGAGCTGCACGCCCTTTGGAACCATGGAGCCGTCGCGGCCCGCGAGAGTGGCAGTGCCCTTTCCGCGGTAGTTCAGGACCCAGTTCGTCAGGGACCAGACGTGTCCGCCGTACTGCCCGTCAAAGCTGATGCTTGCCTTGAGGCCCTTCCAGCTGAACTGCGTGCTGAACCCGCCCTGCCACTTAGGCATGCACTCGCCGATGTAGGACAGGTCGTAGTCGGTTATCGGGCTGCCGTTCTTGTCAAGGACCATCATGCCGGAGACGTCGGTCATCTTTCCGTCCGCCCCGACGGCATAGGAGCCTTCCGGAGCACGCTTGTACTTATAGCCGTACATCGACGTGAGCGAACTTCCGACATATGCGTACATGTAGGCATATGAGGAATACTGGGCTATGTTCCAGAAATCTATCCCGTCGCCGAGCCTGAGGACCTCGTTCCTGTTCATGGACCAGTTGGCGTTGAGCCTCCACTGGAAATCCCTCGTCTTGAGAAGAAGACCGCTTGCCGACAGCTCGACTCCGCGGTTGCGGATGGTTCCGGCATTTGTATAGACCGTGTTCACGCCCGTTGAGGTGGAAACCGGCATCTTCGCGAGGATGTTCCGGGTGTTGCCGTCATAGTAGGCGACGTCCAGGGTGAGCCTGCTGCGGAACAGCCTGATGTCAGCGCCGACCTCCCATGAGGTGACAATCTCCGGCTTCAGGGCACTGTTCGCCTTGGTCTTCTGCGTCGTCACGCCGCTCGGGAACTTGGTGCTCTGGAAATATTCCTCAATCCTGTAGGGAGCGGTGTCATGACCTACCTGCGCCCATGAGCCGCGGAGTTTCAGGAAATCGACCACGCCGTTCGTCCGCCCGAAGTCCAGCAGCTCGTTCAGCACGACGCTTCCGGAAACAGACGGGTAGAAGAAGGAGCGGTTCGAGGACGGAAGGGTGCTGGCCCAGTCGTTCCTGCCCGTAAGGTCAAGGAATATGGCATTGCGCCACGACAGGGAGACAAGTCCATAGAGGGAATTGGTCTGCCGTGACTCCGAATAGCTGTCCGTCTTGACCTCCGACTTCGAGTTCGCGAGCGAATACACGCCGGGCATATAGAGGTTGTCGGCAGTCTGCTGCGTCCTCGAATATTCGCGGTAGAGAATGCTTCCTCCGAGGTTCGCGTTGAGTCCGAAATCGTGGTCGAACTTATGGTTATAAGTGAACAGGAACTCACCCGTGTATTGCAGCGAGGCGATGTGCTGCTCCTGATACCAGCCTTCCGGCTTCGCCTGCGTGGAGACGGCCTGCTGCTGGGTGCGGAACTCCTTCACATGGTCCAGACCGCCCCTGAGCATGAGCTTCAGCCCCTTCCAGATGTCGAAGTCCAGCTTCACGTTGCCATAGATTCGGTCCCTGTCCTGCGTGTTCACGCACTCGTTGGCGATGAAGTAGGCGTTGTTCTTTCCGCCCGTGAGGGACGTGTCCTGCTGCTTGCCCTCCTTTCCGCTGACCCAGTAGTTCTTCGCCCAGTCCATGTCTATGTTCGGGGCGTAGCACCAGAGGCTGTACATGATGGAGGTGGAGCCGTAGCCGGAGCCCGTCGGGATGTTGTCCATCTGCTTGCGGCGGTAGTTGAGGGTTATCTCCGAGGTGAACCACTTGGTGAACTCGTTCTTGGTCCTGATGAAGATGTGCTGGTTGTTGCCCGGAGAGTTGGGGATGATTCCCTGATTGCGCATATCGCTGAACGAGAGGCGCACCGAGTTGCGGCTGTTCAGCCTGCCGGACACCGTGAGGCTGTTCTTGAGCGTGTTGCCGGTCTCGAAGAAGTCCCTGAACCAGTCTCCGTTGCTGACGAAAGGAGTCTGCTGACGGATGAAGTCGCCGGCCTCGTTAAGGCTTCCGCCTATGCCCTTTGCCACATTGTAGTACTGGTAGGCCGGAGTGCCGTCCATCTTCGCGCCCCATGAGAGCATTCCGGACTGGCTCGGCTTCCCGAGCGGGTTGAGATCCGGATTGGACGAGTCGGTCACATAGTAGAAATAGGACTGCTCGTCTCCCTGGCCGTATTCATACTGGAGGTTCGGGGAGGAATTGACCGTCTCGAACGACAGCGCGGCGGAATATTCCACGCTTATCTTCGACTCCAGCTTTTCCGCCGACTTCGTCGTTATGACGATGGCTCCGTTGGACGCGCTGGAACCGTAGAGCGCCGTGGCCGCCGGTCCCTTGAGGACGGTGATGGACTCTATGTCATCCGGATTTATGTCAGCGGTGCCGTCGCCGTAGTCAATCGCGTATGCCGAGCCCTCCCCGCCGGCCTCGGAAGCCGTGGCGTTGTTATACATCGGCACGCCATCGACCACGAACAGGGCCCCGTTGTTCGCGAAATCTACGGACGACTCGCCGCGCAGGGTCACGCGCGTGGTGCCGCCGCCCGAAGTTGACTGCTCTATCCTGAGGCCGGCGACCTGCCCGTTAAGCCCAGAGAGCCAGTTATTGGCGGTCGTGGCATTGGAGATGGCGTCGGAGCTTATCTTCGACATGGCATATCCGAGCGACTTCTCGTCACGCTTTATGCCGAGGGCCGTCACGACCACCGAGTTCAGCACCTCCGCCTCCGGAAGCATCTTTATGTCAATGCCGGTCTCCTTGCCGACCGTGACATTCTGAGTCCTGTAGCCGAGAAAGGAAAACTGCACTACGTCTCCCGTCTTTACTTTGAGGGAATAGCCTCCCTCGGCGTCGGTGAGCACGCCGTTGGTGGTGTTCAGCACGAACACGCCGACTCCGGAAAGCGGGGCCGAGTTCTCATCGACGACCTTTCCGCTGATGACAAGATCTTCCGCCGGCGCGCCCGGGGACTGTCCCGCGGCCGCCGCGGTCTCCGCCTTCTTGATTGCGATGCTGTCCGCAATCAGCTCGTATGTGCATCCCGTCCCCTTGAGGACGATGTCAAGCACGGCGCTGATTTTCATGTCCTTCACGTCAATCGTCACCGCGGGGATGCCCTCAATCACGGCATTGCCGTAGAAGAACTGGCAGTTCCCCTTCCTCTCCATTTCGGCAAGGAACGCATCGACGGGCATATCCTTCGCCTTGATTGTAACCTTCCTGTCAAGCACGGAGCTGTCCTGCGCCCGCGCGAGTGTTCCCGACAGAGCGGAGAAGACCGCGACGAGAATCAGGATGGTCAGTTTCATTCCATTTTTGGCCATATACTTACTTGTTTTTTGATATATAGTATTCTCCTTCATACTCCGTCACCGCAATCGGAATCGGAGAAGTCACCTCCAGCAGGCGGAAGACATCCAGAATGTCCCTGCCGGAGTTCTTTCCGGTGTATTTGATGTTGCAGATTTCGCTCTGAACATGGATTCTGACGCCGTAGCGCCGTGAGAGGCAGTTCACCACCTGACGGAGAGGGGTGTCCTCGAATATCATGATGTCCGAATTTATCCAGTTGGTAGAGTTCTGCACCGAAACTTTCTGCTTCGATATGCTCGACTGCATCTCATCGACCCTAAGTTCCTCTCCGGGCTGAAGCTTTATGATGTCGGAATTTATCCTCGCTTCGAGAGAACCCTCGTGGAGCGTGGTCACGGAGTAGGCGTCATCGGAATATGCGTTTATGTTGAACGACGTGCCCCGGACGATGTACGACTCGCGTCCGCAGCGTATGATGAAAAGCCGCGTCGAATCCTTCGCCACGTCAAAGAAAGCCTCCCCGTTCAGTGTCACCTCACGCGCACATTCGTTGAACGAGTCGGAAAGCGTCAGGGACGAGCTCTCGTTCAGGACAATCTTCGTCCCGTCCGGAAGCGTGACCCGCCGCTTCTCACTTCGCCCGGTGACATAGCACATCCGGCCGCCGCCCGTCCGCTCCGGAGCCGCGTCCGCAGCCGGGGTCCGGCTCAGCGTGTCCCCCTCGGCCGCCGGCAGTTCCGCTACGACAGGAGCCGGCTCGGTGCCGCTTCCGGAGAGCCTCCAGGCGGCGATGCCTATGACCAGCGCCGCGCAGGAGGCGGCCGCGAGGGCGAACAGGTAGAGCCGCCGGGCAGGTCTCTTCTTGGAGAACTTGTCCCGGTTGCCGACCTGAACCCTGTTCCAGAACCTGTCGATGTCGTTCGAGACATCCGTCTGGGTGCTCAGCGCCTCCAGTTCCCGGCGATAGGCCTCGGTGTTTTCCTTTGACGCCGACACCCAGGCGGCCAGCTCGGCCGCCTCCCTCTCGGACAGTTCCTCCGTCACGAACTTGAGTATCAGCAGTCTGATGTGTGCGTCAGTTATCATAAATTCTGGTATTGTTACCTTAATAATTCCGGCATTGTTACCTTCTCAGGGTCGTAAAAATTACTTTCCTCGTTCTGAACTCCATCCGGGCCATGCCCTAAGATGCCGTCAGCCCACCATGTCGTCGTGTCTAACGTTGCTTCAGTGTGAGAAATGGTCACAGATCCTTTTTCGTTATTGCAGGATGCGATTTTTATCGCCCTCTCTGTGCATCCGATGATGCCGCCGACATATACCTCAGCATTCAAGTTCGGAGTGTGGGTGTTTTCAAGCGACACCGCCCCCTCATTGACCATGCCTTCCACAGAAGAAGCGACAGAGCCAAAAATTCCGCCGACATAAACGGCCTTTGTCTTTGGCCAATTCTGCCCGGACAAAACCATAACGGCAGCCGCGTTTCTCACATCCGTACCGAATGAAGCGCCTTCTTTTGTCGATTCACCTATGCATCCGCCAACTCTCATCACTGCTGACTCATTATTTTGAATCTTTTCCAAACGAACGATTCCATGATTACTAATATTCTCCACCACGGCAGCTCCAGAATGTGAACCGATTACTCCGCCTAACAAAACATACCTGCCTGTACCAGCGACAACGACTTCACCATAATTCATGCAGTCGGACACCGGACCGCCATTCACCCCGACAATGCCACCGACATAGCGGAACTTGCAATAAGTTTTGGCTGTCACATTTCCACCATTATCACACCCGATGATTTTAGCATTGCTTAAACCAGCTATACCACCGCAATACTCCCTGTTCGCATTATCGTCTCTCTCTGACGTTATAGCTCCCTTGGATACGCAGTCCCGAATTTCAGCGTTCCCACCGTTTGCCATTCCGACAATTCCTCCAATGTATGTGTCCGGGCTAATTTTCTTTGATTTCACAGTCAAGGCTCCATTATTGATACAGCCAACAAACTTTCCGTCGCAGGACGGCATTCTGGCGGCAATGCCCCCGACACAGAGTGTAACTTTCCCCGTCACCGAGTATGCAACATTCGCCGTATATGCGACATTTGTCGTACAACGCTGAATAAGTCCTCTATTGTAATTGACCAAAACTCCGCCGAACCAGTCATATATCACATTACCGTTTTTATCCGTACTCTTTGACAAATCAGCATCCGTCACTGTCACTGCGGCTGTCCCCTCAACAGTCAAATCCTTCACAATACCGATGTCATTCACGCTGGCAAACAAGGCCTTGCCGGAATTGAAATTGCTGATGGTCTTGGAGTTTCCGTTGAAGCAGCCCTTGAACTTGTTGCCGCCGGTATTTCCGATGGAAGCGAAATTCGCGTTGTCCTCGTCGGTGAACGTGATGTCGTTCATGAGCGTGGCGACAAGGGAGTTTTCCGCGCCGGCATAAACCCCATTATTGTAGTCGGACGCAAACTTCAGAAGTTCCGCCGCCGTCGTGATTTCCACTCCTGTCTCCGTTCCCGTCTGCACAAAATTGAGCTCAGGCATCTCATGCACGGCGCCACGCTTCAGCGTCTTTGCCGAAGAGGACTTGGTCATGACGCGCCCCTGCTTGTCCTGAATCTTGACTGTGAAGCCCTTTGGATATTCCCCCGCCGGCACGACGATGTATGCCACGACCGCAGCGTCAGCGGCTATGTTCCAATCGACGTCGTAGCGAATCTTCTTTTCCGCGTCGTTTCCCTCACCGGACGGGGTGAGTGAGCCGGACTCATAGTCAATGGCGAAGTCCCCGCAAATCTGCTCGCCGGCATTTCCGGAGAACTCGATGCAGGAGAACTTCTCGGCATCCGAAGACGGCTTGTTGACGGTCAGCTTCACGACCGAGCACAGATGACTGAAACTAAGTTTCGTGCCCCCCCCGGTCATGTATGCGCACATCGGGGCGGCGGCAGCGGCAAATGAGCCCTCCTTCCAGGTCTGAACGGCCGGGAGAGTCACCGTGCCGGCATCCTTATAGATTGCAGATGGGAAAACCGCAGAATACGGGGCATTAAGCATCTCGTCGAATGAGAACTTGGCCGTCACGCCGGTCTCGTCAATTTCGGCAACCTTTGAAACCGTGCCGTTCACCGTAATCCTGTCCCCCGCTGTCCACTTCACGGTATTGTCATTTTCAAGCACGGTCTTAGTCTGTTCGGAACCGGCAACAGCCTCCGGCGCGAATCCAGCCGTAAGGACCGTTCCCTCCGTGGCTTCCGGAGCATTCACCATTTCGTTGCTGCAAGCTGCTGCAAACATCGCGGTCAGCGCCATGGCTGACATAAACATATTCCTTTTCATTCTCTTTCTCGGTTTAAGTTCGGTTACCATGCCTCCTCAACGATTTTCTCGTAGTCGCTGATTGTGGAATCCTCCACACTGTTCGTGCTTGTCGCGAACCCGCCCTCAGGGCACACATAAACCTCCGCCACCGACGGAGACTCATAAATTTTTCTGTTACAGTTCATGTTATATTATATATTGATTAGTTTTATTTTAATTTTCAGTGCAGCAGGCCGTTGCAGATGATGGTCATCCCATGTCACAAAAACCGCCTGCATCATAAAGACAAGAATATTCAAAAAGCGGAACTAAAATTTTCCGAAAAATTCATCATTCCACGACCTGTTGCATAATTCGACGATAATCATTACCTTTGCAGGCTTTTCCTCGGGAAGGAAAGCACAAGGTATTTTTATTTAACACTTAAAAAACAGATTCACAATGGCTGTTAAAATTCGTCTTCAGCGCCACGGTAAGAAGAATTTCGCATTCTTCCACATTGTTGTGGCCGACACCCGCGCACCTCGCGACGGTCGTTACATCGAGCAGATCGGCTCTTACAACCCTAACACGAACCCTGCGACTATCGTCCTCGATTTCGACAAGGCTCTCAATTGGGTGAAGGTCGGTGCAGAGCTTACTCTCGTCACCCGCAGAATCCTCTCCTACGAGGGTGTGCTTCTCCGCAAGCATCTTGACGGCGGCGTGGCAAAGGGCGCGCTCACTCAGGAGCAGGCTGACGCCAAGTTCGAAGCTTGGAAGGCCGCTAAGGAGGCAAAGGTGAACACAAAGAAGGAAGGTCTCGCAAAGGCTGCCGACGCTAAGGCAAAGGCTGCCGCAGAGGCTGAGGCAAAGGTAAATCAGGAACGCGCTGCCGCCCTTGCAAAGAAGGCTCAGGAAGCCGCGGAGGCTGCGAAGGCCGCTGAAGAGGCAAAGGCCGCAGAGGCTGCTGCCGCCGCTGCCGAGGCTGAGGCAACAGAGGCTCCTGCCGAGGCTTAATCAGATTTCCTTTGGAAAGCCTGCTTAAAATAGCCAAGGTAAGCAAGTCGGACGGGCAGGACGGAGCTGTAGTCTTGAGCTTTCTTTCGTTCGACCCCGACGAATTGGAGATTTCGGAACCGGTGTTCGTCTATTTTGACGGACTGCCGGTTCCTTTTTTCATTGAAAGTTTCACCCGCAGGGGTTCCTCCAAAGCCGTCGTGCGGCTGAATGACATCCGCAGCTTCGAGGACGCGGAGGAACTTGTCGGAAAGGAGGTCTTCGTCGAGGATGAGGGCGAATATGAAGATGACATGGACCTGGTAGGCTGGACTGTGGCGACGGTGAGCGCGGACATGAGGCGCGGCGGTTCACGCGGAAAGACCGCATCCCCGACAGTCCTCGGCAAGGTCACGGGCTTCCTCGACATCCCGTCGAATCCGTGCATCGAGGTAGAGACAAAAAAAGGAGCGGTGATTATTCCGCTCCATGAGGATTTCATCGTTTCAGCCGACCCGGAGACACACACGCTCGTGATGGCGCTCCCGGAAGGGCTGATATGTTAATTTCCACTTGCTCCAGCCCTCGAATGGACGGAGACATTTCTAAAGATTGTTCCTGAGGTTCTGGTAGAACACTGCCTGCGCTGTCTGATAGTACGGAGCCAACCAGAGGAAACCGATTCCGCCGGTGAGGCAGGCAAGGAAGAACCACCCTATGAAGCTGAGCTGAAGGTAGAAAAGATTGAACTTCTGTCCGACCATCATCCGCTGGCTCTTGCGAATGGCCTCGCGTACCGAAAGTTCCGGATTGTCGATGAGGATGTATGGGGTCATCGAATATGAATATGCCTTGATGATGCCGGGGATGATGAGAAGAAGGCTCCAGAGGAAAGTGAAGATTCCGACTAAAAGCATTCCTCCGATTGCACGCCAGTAAATTTTGAATCCGTAGCCGAAGCTGTTGGAAAGAATCTCCCTGCTTGAATAGACATAGAGCGCGTTGAATGCGTATGTAGCTCCCAGACCGAGAGGAACCAAGACGAATATGCTCAGAAGCATGGAGCCGCCGTTGAGTCCCAGCGAAGTCGCCCATGCATCAGGATTGTACAGTTCATAGAGAGACGTGGCTCCGGAAATCACACACGAAATGACTGAAATGACGAGGGTGGCGAGCACAGCCGACGCCCAGTTGCCTTTCAGCGCGGCGAGAGCCGCATTTTTAAATTCCTGATTGGTTGTCATCATAATGATTTGAATTATCTTTTTGGTCTATATTCCTTTTCTCATCGGTCACATACCCCAGTATGCTCCCTCTTCAAAAAGAAATCTATCCTCAAAAATCTAACTCAAATCTCCAAGCGGCTGACTCGGATTCCCAAGTTGCCGAAATCCTTGAGTTAAATTTTGAGAATGCAAAAATAATGTTTTTGGCGGAAATATTCTACAATATGTCGATTTTTGCGACAAGCGTCGCCGGGCCTGTGAGCCAGACATCCGTGAAAAGCGGGGTGCCGGGGGCGTGAGCGGCCGGGGCGGCGCTGAGGGAGTCTTCGCGGAGGGAGTCTTCGCGGAGGGAGCCTTCGGGACGGCAGTGCGGGAGGAAATCGACGGAGAGGCGGTCGTTGAGGGCATCGACCTCGTAGTGTAGTGCGCCAGTCATGGAGTCACGGGAAGCGGGCGCGACGCCGCAAAACCAGGCAGCCGCCGCGGAAGCCGTTATTCCGGTTCCGCAGGCATAGGTCTCGGCCTCGACCCCTTTCTCGAAAGTCCTGACCTTCAAAGGATTGCCCGCAAGCACGAAGTTCACGTTCACCCCTGAGGGAGCGAACTCCGGAGTCCACCTGAGGTTACGCCCCTGCCTGTCAACATATTCCCCATCGACCGGACCGTCAAGAAGGCGGACGAAATGCCTCGTCCCGGTGTCTATGAACCAGCCCGAAGCCGCAGAATCGGCCTTTAGGGAATCATGATGCTCAGCGACGGAAATGTCCCGCATCTTCAGACGCACGGTCCGGGCCTTTTCCCCCGGCGCCACATTTCCCCCGCCACCGAGGATATATGCCCTGTGCATCCCGTCAGGCCCAGCAAACTCCCAGCACCCGTCCCCGGCAGAGGGCCGAAGTCCGAGAAAGTCGGCGAATGCCACGATGCAGCGCCCGCCGTTCCCGCACATCATCCCGCCTGAGCCGTCGGAGTTGTAGTAGGACATCGTGAAGTCCGCCCCGTCGCGCCCGGCTCCGAGCAGCATCACCCCGTCGGCGCCCACGCCGTAGTGGCGGTCACATATTTCCGAAATGTACTTCTCCGTCAGGCGAATGCTTCCGTCACGGTTGTCGGCGACAAGGAAATCGTTTCCCGCCCCGTTATATTTATAGAATGCCATATTTTCAATCAAAGTTTTACTTACCGCAGCAGCTCCTCAAGCTGTATGGAGCCGGAGGTCTTCTCGTCACGGTATTTCACGATTACGGGACAATAGAGATGAATCCCCACGGAGGCGCCCGGCCCATGGGTCACCGGCCTTGAACCCGACACGACCACCGCACCCTCCGGAATCACAATCTGTCCGGCGTCGTTCCGCCGAATCCACTCCCCGTTCGTCGCGTCATAGACCGAAGTGGAGGAATTGATTATCACGCCGGTGCCTATCACCGCACGCGACTTCACGATAGTCCCCTCATAGATTCCGCAGTTTCCGCCGATGAACACGTCGTCCTCGATGATGACGGGCAGAGCCCCGACCGGCTCAAGCACTCCCCCGAGCTGCGATGCCGCCGAGAGATGCACCCTCTTTCCGACCTGCGCGCATGAGCCCACCAGAGCATGAGAGTCTATCATCGTCCCCTCATCGACATACGCCCCGATGTTCACATACGCGGGAGGCATCACCACTACACCCCTGGCAAGGAACGCCCCCCGACGGACACTGCTTCCGCCGGGCACCAGACGCACCCCGTCCGACGGAGAGAAACGCCGCGCAGGCACCGTGTCCTTATCGACGAACCCGCCCATCTGCGCAAGCGTCCCGACCCGAAACCCGTCCAGAATCCGCTCCTTCACCTCAACATTCACGACCCATTCCCCGGCAACTTTCTCCGCCACACGGAGCACCCCGCCCTCAAGGTCGTCGCAAAAATCCGAAAATTCTTCCTTTGTCATCATCTTCAAAATTATTTCTTTAATGATTACTTACAAACAAGTCATCACCGACGACCTGCCGAGTTATCTTTCTTGAATATACATTATTATATAGCCCGTGAGGAGTGACGAAGGTCATGACGAGCGTCTTGTTTGTCCCCGTCACCTTTCTGAATGTCCTGAGACGACGGGCAAGCCGTGAGTCATACTCCTTGTCTATCTCATATTCCCCGTCACAGTATTTCATTTCGCATACCGAAATCGTCCTGTCCGAACGGTCTATCAGCAAGTCAATCTGCGCCCCTCTTTTCAGGTCATCGTCAGCATCCTCATCCGACATTACCCCCGCAGACGGGCGATAAGACCAGGAGCACGGGACATTTATACAACCATCTATGCCCAATGCCCGCACTATCTCGTTGATATGGTGAAGACAAACAATCTCAAAGGCATGGCCGCACCATGCCCTGTATTCTGCCGTAGATTGCATTTTCACCCAATAGTCATTGAGAAAGACACCCTTGTTGTGCATGAACTTGAAATAAAACAATGTAAACGGGTCAATCAGCTGATACATCTGCTCTTTCTTTGATTTCCCGAAGGGGCTATAGCTCCGGATAAAGTCACATTGTTCCAGTTCTTTAAGAATGCGTGAGAACTTGCCGTTATTCGAAAGACCCGTAGCGGACAGAAGCTCCAGCCGTGTCATTCCCATTCCTTTTTCCTTCAGAGCCGTGACCACGGCAAGATGATTTTCAGCTCTCTTGAAAAGCGACCTGAACAGGCGTACGAATTCCTCTGTCAGCTCGCCGCCTCTGGTAAAGCACAGTTTCTGGATGTTCTGGGCGACACTCTTCCTGTAGTCAAAAAGGGAAAGATAGTAGGCGACCCCGCCTACAGCCATATAA
>CAVBPI010000003.1:23559-25184 GCA_963596955.1 bacterium
GTCGTAGAAAAATCCCTGTGAACGGAAATAAGTTTCCACTTCATGCAAGGAAAAAGGAGACAGGAGGATGTTGTGTGTCACGCGATTATGAAGTCCGCCACGGGAGTTTATGACTTTGTCTATCATCCAAGTTGTGGCACTTCCGCACGCAATCAGCTTTATGTCATTGCGATATGATGCCCAGTCATTCCAGAAATGTTCCAAGGAACTGATGAAGTCGGACAAGCGCGTGTCAAACCACGGAAGTTCGTCAAAGAAGATTATCTTCCGGCCGTCCGGCAATTTCTCAATTTCCCTGCCAAGAACCCGGAACGCTTCCGACCAGTTGTCCACACTGGCATCAATGCCGAAGCTGTCTGTCAGCGCATTGCAGAAATTATCGAGCTGCTCCCGTGTCGAAACCTTGTCCTTGCCCGTCACTCGGAACGCAAACTCCCCCTCAAACAACTCTTTGACAAGGAAAGTCTTGCCGACACGGCGTCTCCCATAGATGGCCACGAACTCAGACCTGCCGCTTGACACATATTCGTCAAGCAGCTCAATCTCCTGTTCTCTGCCGATGATGTTAGCCCTCATACAAAGTCATATTTCATGAAAAGTGTCGCAAAGTTACAAAAAAACCGAGATTGCGACACTTTTCTGTCTCAAAAAGTGTCGCAATCTGTCTAAAAATCCGAGATTGCGACACTTTTGTAGGATTTAGAGGCTTGAATCCGATGCTCCGAACTCGGAAACAAGTTTCCGCATGAGACTGACGGTTGAAGGCTGGGCGGGCACGAGAGGAAGTCTCAACTCGTTGGCAATCAAGCCCATTTCAGAAAGGGCTGCCTTGATTGGAATCGGGTTGCTCTCCACGAAGCAGGCCGAGAAGAACGGGCGGAGACGGAAATAGAGGCGCTCGGCGGCAATCATGTCAAGTTCGCCGGCTCCAATTTCATCGCCGCAGACCCTCGAAGCGCCGAGAGCCTCGACGAAATTCACCATCATCTCCGGGAATGCGTTGGAAGCCACGCTTATCACGCCCTTCGCCCCTGCGGTCATGAACGCCATGGTCAGGTCGTCGTCGCCGCTCAGCACGGAGAATCCCTCCGGAGCGCAGGCAAGGATATCCGCCACCTGGGAATACTTTCCGGAAGCCTCCTTCACCGCCACGATGTTCGGAATCTCATGCGCGAGCTTCAGGCAGGTATCCGGCTCCATGTTCGCCCCTGTGCGTCCCGGGACATTGTAAATCACGATAGGCTTGTCCGTCGATTCGGCCACGGCCTTGAAATACTCGTACTGCCCCCGCTGCGTGGGCTTGTTGTAGAACGGGACGACGATGAGGAACGCATCCGCGCCGTGAGGGGAGAAGAACTCGATGTTCCTGACGGTCTGCCGCAGCGAGTTGGTGCCGGCGCCGACAAGCAGAGGGGTTTTCTTTCCGCCCGCAAGTTCATGAGCCTCGACAATTTCACGGCAGCGGACAAGCAGCTGGAGCTTCTCGTCGTTTTCAAGGCACGGGGCCTCGCCGGTCGTGCCGAGCGGCACAAGAAAATGAATCCCCGCCTCAAGCTGTCTGAGCACAAGCTTCTCGAATGCGCAGAAATCGACCTCTCCGTCCCTGAACGGAGTGACCATCGCGG
>CAVBPI010000004.1:0-1554 GCA_963596955.1 bacterium
CGTCTGTAGTCTTTGGTGACAAAGGCCGCCTGTTCAAACAGAAATCCAAGTACATCCCGTCCCATTTCGCCAAAGCCGACAATCATTGCGTTGAATGAAGAGTCTGTCCAACCCTCGACGTCTCCGTCTTTGTTCCGTCCTTTTTTTATGAAGTTAACCGGCAGTAGTTCGTCACGCATTCTCAGATCATTCACTGCGAGGCTTGACGAATCAATGATGGTTACAGAGGATTCGCTTCTTGTTGACATGGTGTCCACATAGGATTGATTTGCGCCTTCTTTTCTCGCCATACAATAGATTTTCGCGGCGCACCCGTTTTTTGTCAGCGTGTCAGCAATCATCAGATTTTTTCTCTCGTCCTCTTCAAGCAGATAAACTGAATTTTTGCGGTTGCTCAGAAACAGTTCAAGGCCGCCGAGATTTACCTCCTGATTCATAATCCCGCTTTCAGGTGCTGTGAGGCATTTGTTGTCCAAATAAACAATCACCTCAAATGTGCCAGTCTCATCTTTTCTGAAGCCACGATAAATCATTTTTATCTTTTCCCATACAGACAAGTTCAGAACTTTTTCTTCCACTTCGGAATCTTCGATGAGTACGGTTATCCCTCCGTTGTTTTTTATGTCTCCGGCAAGTTCCAGCGAGCGTTCATTCCTTCCGAAGAAAATGTGGACTTCCTCCTGTGAGTCCTTGTTCTTTTCCAGCCATGCCAAGCCTCTTCTCCTTTGCAGAAACACCCGGATAACAAGAGCGGCAGAAGTGCAGAGCGCGAGGATGAACAGAATGACAAAAACAGCCATGATTACAGGATGACCGGGTGTCCCGTCTGTCGTGCCGAAGAAGAACTCCTGGTAGCCGTTGTCAAAGAAATGAGTCTGGAGGAAAAATATCCCGACGGAATGTAGAATTGCCAGCGAGAGACTGGATACCAAGTCATGACACCCTTGCACAATATTGTACTGGATATACATTTCTGCCGCGATATTCAGTACGAATACTGATATGGCAAGTCTGGTCAGAAACTTGGAGAACTGCTTGGCTCCGGTTTTCAATGCTCTGGAAAATTGCTTCCAAAGATGATAGAAAACGACGCCCGCAATCGGGTAAACATACCAGGCGCTGAAGAAATTGCGAAAAATGCAGCAGATGAAATCCCAAATGTATGCCATTGCAGATGAGGTGTTAATTGTGGTTTAACCGCCGCTTCCGGACAGGTCGCGGAAACTTTGAACTACAAATTTAATACATTCCGTGACATTGACAATCGGAATCTTTTTGCCGATGTTGAGAATAGTGTTAAATTTGTAAGCGTACAAACATAAACAAATATGCAGCGCACGAGATATATCAGGTTCTTTCTGAGCTCAACCTTTGAAGACATGAAGTTGGAACGGGATGTCATGCATTCTGTGGAATCGGATTTGAGAGAGAAGTATGCGCCGTTAGGCTGGCAGGTGGAAATGGTTGATTTGAGATGTGGTATAAACCGTCAGACGGCCTTGAACAATCAGACTATGCGGGTTTGCCTGAAGGAACTTGAGCGTTGTCAGGAAC
>CAVBPI010000004.1:1564-4575 GCA_963596955.1 bacterium
GTCAGGAACTGTCCCCTAAACCCAACTTTATTGTGCTGTGTGGAGAACGGTATGGTTGGATGCCTATTCCGGAAACCATTTCATCCGATGACATGACCGCGTTGGGGAACATCGCGACATTGCGCGAAGCGGAACTTCTTGATTCATGGTACGAATATGCAGATGGCATTTTTTCTCTTAAAGGACGTGCCGGGAGGTGGACGGATGACAAGTGCTATGAGTCCGAGGTTGTCGCTCCTCTGCGGCCGCTGTTTGCAAGATATGCTGAGGGACTGCCAACATGGCTTGAACAGGTGAATTTCGTGGGTTCTGCGACTGCGCGGGAAATCGCGGAAGGAGTGTTTGCCTGTAAGGAAAACATCGCCCATGCCGTAGCCTATGTCCGTACGATAATCGATGTCCCGGAATCACATGAAGGCGATGCCCTGCGGAGTGAGAGTGAATGTTCTTTCAATATGCAGCGAAGGGTGAGGGGGCTTCTGATGGGGAATGTACCTCCGAGCCAAGTATATAATCCGGTTCTCGATTATGCTGAATATTGTTCAGACGATTATAAACATCGTTTTTATGACGAAATGCTTGAACGGATTGAGTCCGTTGTGAAGCAGGTCATTGTGGAGAATAAGGTTTCGGACGATGTCTATGAACGAGGGCTGCACCGAAATGTCATGGAACTGGAAAGTCTGGCTTACATGGAGCGTCCTCTGTCAAAAGTGATTTGTCAATGGGTGGGCAGCGAGATTTTCCACGAAGACAGGAAGGAGGATATCCTTTGCATAAGCGGGGCGTCTGGAACGGGGAAAACGACATTACTTGCCGGCATAGCCTCACATCTTGCCAAGAATGGAGCTGATGTCGTGTTCCGTTCAGTTGGAACGACTCATCAGTCGGTAGATTCATATCAGTTGCTGCTTTCAATATGGAAGGAAATATTGTCTTATTATCCTGTTGAACAAAAGCATGAAAGTCTCCCCAGATATGGCAACGCTTATATTTACATGATGGCAGAGAAGTTGTCTCCCCCATCCAAGCCTTATGACTATTCTTCTATAACGTCACTTTGTCGGCCTCTTTACATTATAATCGATGGCATAGACAAGGTGCAACCGGATAGAGCCTTTCATTCATTGGAATGGTTGGAGCGACCCTTCCACACTTCTGTCAGAGTGCTCATTTCAACGACAGGTGAATTCTATGTCCCGGAGTTTTCCAAAGTGTTCAGGCATCATGACATAAGGCACTTTCACCTCGGAAACAGGACTGACGTTTCCGGAAATCTTTCCCTGAAGATGACGGTTGAGTCACTTGTTCTTGTGTCCGGCTTTGACAGAGACTTCATAAACCTTGCATTCACATTGTTCTATTGTGAAAGACAGGGATTTACAGATGAGGAAATGTGTCGGATTCTGGCCTATGACGAGACCTTGTATGGCAATGTTATGGCAGATAGTCACCATGAGTGGGCAGACGGAGGCGACAAAAGGCTGCCGACGATGGTCTGGAGCCGGCTTTTTGAGAGCATCCGTACATTCTTCTCATTTAAGGACACGCGGGTTGGGATGCGATGGTCATTCAAGCACGATTGGATAAGAGATGCGGTAGGCGAGATGATAGTCAGAGGTGATACTGACCTTTTGTACCGTGCCTATTCCGCATTATTCAGATATTATAAAGCCGGTTTTTTCTTGGCTGACCTGCATTCGGTGAGCGAGTGTTTTACATCTGCGGTATCGCTGCTGTCTGTCGGACGGGGCGGGGTGCTGATGATGTCAAGGAATTTCTGAGAGAGCGGAGCCGTGGCATCGATTTCTACGCCGCCATTGCTTCAATGCTGAGCAACCGTTCTCTTGTCGAGGACTTGGAAGAAATTATCAGGCACTGTGGGGAGGATGAGAATTGGGGCCTCTCTTTGCGGAATGTCATAGCTGACCTTCTCATTATGCCGCAGGCAAGCACTCCGGCGGATTTCATTTCATTCGCCCTAAGGCTGCCTCGCAGATGCCGCCTATGGGGTTTAGCCCAGTTTTCGGAATGTCGTTCCGGTTTGATGGATAACGCCTTGGTGGGCGCGGATTGGCGAAATAGAGTCCTTGCAACATTCCATTGTCCTGAGATTGTTGCCTCAAACGAGGATTTATCTAAAGTTCTGACTCTTTCGAATAATCACAGTACGGTGTCGGTCTATGACATAGAAAGTGACAGCCATGCCTGCGAATTTATCTGTAGGGAACACATAAGGCAAATCAAATCGACTCCGTCCTTGTCGCATTGTGCCATCCTTACCGAGTCGGACAATTTCATCCTGTATGATTTCTCTGCCAAACGCATCGTGACCGAAAGGACTGCTGGCGTCGGCGCTTCCTGGCTCTCCTTGTCTGACGATGCCAAGACATTCGCTTTCGGAGGAGATGATGGCGCCTACATTTACGCTTCGGGTGAGTCTTGGTCTTTCAGCAATAAGACAACCTCGGGATGTCTGTCACCAAGCGGCCGTTATTTATGGTTTACGCTTGATGGCGGGGAGGTGGAGCGTTTTGATTTTGTGAGTGAGCGTACTATAGGATTGCCGTCAGACAACACCATGACTACTCCGTATCGTGTAGTTTCCGGTACTGATGAGTATGTGGCGTTAAGTTCTGATGAAATTTTGACTTTATGCCGGGTTGTCAGAACAGAAGATGGGAGTTTTTCTTGTTTAAAAAGATTCCTGCCATTAAGGAGTCCTGTCCATAAATTGGCATTTGATTCTCAACATGAGAACATCATCATTTGTGATGAGTACGGTAATGTCGATAGCACGAATTTGACGGAGTTATTCTCAGATAGTTCCCGAATTCATGATAGACTGACGGCACCGACCATCGATTATTTCTCCGGAGATTTGTCTTCCTGCCTTATTCCGCTGCCTTATTCTGATTTCGCTTGGGCAAAGGCAGATGTGGCTGCGTTGTTGTCCAGACCGACCTATCCGTACGGAACAAATTGTGGGATAAATTCCATGGTATCTGATG
>CAVBPI010000004.1:4585-7166 GCA_963596955.1 bacterium
GTTGTGTCATCCGGAAGAAATTGTGTACTGGATACATATATCATCCCGGCAGTGTTTAATAATGGCGAATTTCAAGCCCATGATTCTCTTGATGTCAGGAAATATGTCGAGAATGTTTCCTATGTCTCTGTATCGGCGGTGTCCGCGTCCGGGAAGTATGTTGCGCTTGCCGTACACTCTGTGAAGCTGACTTTACTTTTGTTCGAGAACACGGAAGACTCGTTCCGACTGATTCGGAAATGCCCGGTTGACGCCTCCTGCAATGCTATGGTTTTTTCCGGGAATGAACAGTGGCTGATTGCACGGACCGGACATTATATTGCAGACGAACCGACTATTGTATATAGGCTTTCTGTCGAGGGAAATCTTTTTGAGAAACTTGTGCCGGATGATGATTGTTCCGTCCGGACTTCTCTATTTGTCTCGAACGACGGTAGTCTGGCATGGTTTGCTGATTCCTCCGAGTTATATATCGCAGATTTCAATAAAAAGAAGATTCAACATATAGGTGCTGGTGTTGATACATACATTTGTCGGTCTCGTGCTCACCTCGTTGAATATCCTTTGGTATTCTTGCATAAAAATGAACACCATCTATTCTTTTCTTCTAAAGGCAATCATCTCGTGTGACCTGTGGACCGGAGATTGCAGATGTTGGACGGAGACACTTAATGGTCGGAAGATGATAGGAATCGCAGGTGACGGAAAGTGGGTTTATTTGGGCGGCTCTGTGCTGTCGAGGATGAACCTCTTCTCCGGGGCGACTGAAGATTATGACCTTCAAAATGCTGAAATTGCATTCCCTGCCTATGATGACAAAGATTCCATATATGTCGTCCATTACATAAAAGGCTCTGACATCTATAGGGTAAGTCTGTTTGATTTGGCAAACGGCATGGTTGTTTCCACCTATGCCTGTCCTGCCGCTCCGTTCTGCTTCAATGTGACTGCCCGCGGCTTGGCGTTTTGCTGTATTGACGGCTCCGTTCATTTGATATCAGCACAGATGTCATGAAAATGTCCTATATAGAAATTTATAGTTCACGAGTAATAATATGAAAAATTCAATTAAACTGCCTAAAATCGAGGGGCACAAGGATGTGTTCTTAAGTTACAGGAGCACGAATCTCGATTTTGCTGTCCGGCTTTTTGATGAACTCACAAAGAATCAGATTTCGGCCTGGTTCGACAAAGATGTTCTTCACAGATATGTCGGCGACAAGTACACGGAGATTATTCACAAGGGCATAGACGATTCGGAATTATTTCTTTTAATTTACACATCTGACACTCCTGAATCGAAATTTATTCGTGAGGAAGAGTTGCAGTATGCTGAAAGGAAAGGCAAAAGGATATGCATCTATCCTAAAGATCCGATTGATATGGATTTCCTGAAAGGGAAGCACCCTGAATTCGCGCAGTTGCTTGAGGGAAAACAATTTCTTGCAAATGACGAAGAATCACTGTGTATTGCCGATTACCGCGAAGCGATGTCGGATGAACAGCACAGATGTTCGTTGGCATCCACAATCAACGACATCGGCAGGTCGTTCAGCATATATGAGGACATAAATCTGTTTTTGATTCGTATAGCCTTGCAGCAGCATTTGAAGAGGCCCACACCATACGGGTCTTACACTACACTCTGCAAGTCGGCTGACATCTACCGTGAATCAGAAATCAGCATAGTAGTTGAGCCGAAGGCGTTGTTTATTCCTGTCCCGAAACGCTATCGAAAGGAACTTGCTTCAGCGGGTTTTTTCGGAAAAAGAGAAAACGCGGATTCGGACGAAATCCATGCTTTATGGAAGCGGTTAAAGCTGGATAAGAAATCGTTGATGAATCGGCTCAAGGCTTTTATCCGGAAGAATTATAGCTTGAGTGAGGTATATAACTGGTTCGCCAAAAACAAAAGTAACCTGAAAATGAAAGGAGTCACTCCGGCAACATTCACTGTCGATGACTTACTTAAATATGTAGGAGAGATTGTCGCGGAGGATTTCCTGAACCAGATACGTATCCAAAGAAAAACTATGTTCAACGGGGCGATGCTGGGCGTTCTTGACATATCTGACCGGCGGGAACCTGATACGGAAGAGCATTTGCTCGGTGTCAGTATGTATCATTCCGACTATTTCACTTTCAAGTGCACTGTGGAACTGTACCACATTCTGCGCTCCATTAAAGATACATTCGCACACATAGACAAGTCTAACATAAACACCTACGCGCCATTCCTGTGCTCGCTGGGTCTTGGCGGATTTGTTGTGACCAATCAGAGCGGTTGCCGCAATCTGATGTGGACAAAACGTTCGAAATCCATATCTTCGGGTGATATGTGGCATTTTTCTTATGATGAGACCGTGAATCTGGTGAAGGATGCTGTTCATGATTATATTGCCGGGGTCGGAGCCATCGAAATCAATACTCAAGGTCAGATTCGCATCAACCCTTATGAATACCTTAATCGTGCTCTTCGCGAGGAAACAGGCATCTCGAAGGACAATGTCAGTCAATGCGGAATACTTGAAATAGGTCTGATAACCAGTGAGCGTCTGGAGGTCGAACTCATGTCTTATAC
>CAVBPI010000004.1:7176-8242 GCA_963596955.1 bacterium
GATTTGTCTCCATTGGTTCCGGCAGATGTTCAGATGGGCGAGTTTTTCGCAATGTCAGAGGATGGGTATCTGGAAACAAGCCGGATAGAATTGGTTGACTTGAGGGATGGCTGTGACGGTTTTATCGGTCGGCTCATGACACCTGAGGCATACAATCTGTCTATGATACTCCAAAGGATTCAATTTGATGACTTCAATTTTGTGAGCGGAGGAAACTTTTCGCAGAGGCGCACGGATTTGGTAATCGGCAGAAATGTTGTCATAGGAAAGAATGTGAGAATTGGAAAAAATTGTCTGATTGAGGATTATAGTGAACTGAGCGATGAGTGCGAAATCGGCGATGTCTGTAAAATACACCGCAATGTCTTTATTGACAAGGGAGTACGCATAGGCAATTATGTGAAGATTCAGAACAATAACAGCATCTATTCCGGTGTTGTGCTTGAAGACGGGGTCTTCGTTGGAACAAATGTCTCGTTTACGAATGACAGATTCCCCCGCTCGATAAAAGAGGATGGAACTCCGGTGAGTCCGGCCGACTGGACAAAGGAAGTGACTCGTGTATGTCACGGTGCCTCAATTGGTGCCGGGGCGGTAATCCGTTGTGGCGTTACAATAGGCGAATGGTCGATGGTAGGCTGTGGCGCGGTAGTCACAAAGGATGTCCCGCCCCATTCAGTCGTGGCCGGCAACCCGGCGAAGGAGTTATATTCTCAAACGGCAGAGCGTTGCATAGGCGAATGAGCGTCATTTTCTTCACCCGTCACCCCATCACCGTGCGCCAGACCTTGTAGGAGGCAATCTGGTTGAAGATTTCTTCGCGGGTGAGGATTTGCGTGTGAACGTACTGGTCTTCGGCGTTCAGGACTCCTACGAACTCGTCGGACATCGGGGTGCCGCTGAGGAAACAGCCGAAGACCGGTTTGACGAATTCCAGTGCCTCGGCCATGTCGTCGCGTACCCGCCAATTGTCGTTCGTGAGGTCGGTGTAGAGGAGGATTATGACGGACGAGTCGGCGATGCGGAGGTGGCTCATTATCTCGTTGTTGTCCGACCGGTACCAGAA
>CAVBPI010000004.1:8252-24909 GCA_963596955.1 bacterium
GTGAATGGAATATGTCCTCCACTATGTCCGGGCGCGTCATGTGGTTTATGAATTCCTCGGCAAGCGCCTCGTCTCCCGGGGCGAAGCTGACATAGACCGTTCTTTTGGGATGTGATGTTTCCATAATTACTCGTTTTACGGGGTGTCAGAATCCTATCCGCCCTTTCTTCGGATTCCATCTGAAGGTCGCGATGTCCTGAAGCTGGACCTGATGGGTCTTTGGCGGGCGGGCAAGCCCTGATTCCCGGAGAATGACCTGCTGGTAAATCGTCCGGGACATGAGCTTCATAGTGCGGGCGCTGGCCTTGGCCGAGGACGGAAGAGAATTGAGGTAGCCTCTCATGTGCTTCTCGGTGGCAGGACTGAAGGCGACTCCGTGCCGGGCAAGACAGCTGCACAGTATGCCGTAGAGCTCGTCAGGGGTGAAGTCCTTGAAAATCAGCGTATGGTCGAACTCGTGGATTCCCGCGTCGGAGAGTTGCTCGGCCATGCTCTTGTTCGGGGCGTCCAGCTCGGCAAGCACAAGGGCGCACTCTCCGCCGGATTCCACCGTCAGCTCCTGAATCTTCAGCCTCACCTGCTCTATGCCGCGTCCATAGACGGGATTCGTCCAGTTGAACTGCGGGTTGTCGATATCTATGAATATCAGCCCGTTGCATGACCTCTTTACGGCCTCCGCAAGAACACTGTCGCAGTCGGACTCGGATGCGTTGAAGATGCGCTCGCCCTTGATTTCGGTGATGTTGCTGTTGGAAATCAGCCTCATGCCCCGGAGAATGGCCGCCATGATTTCCGCGACCGTGCTCTTCCCCGTGCCGCTGTGCCCGATGAATCTCCAGGACAGCAGTCCCTTTCCCACATAAGGCTCGCCTATGGAATGGAGATAACGGGCGGAACGGACGAAATTGTGGATTGCAGTCTTCACGTTTTCCAGTCCCACGAGGGCGTCGAGCCTCATGAGCGCCGCGTCAATTGCCTCGTCGTCAAAGACCACGTCCCGGTGCGCCTTGTCAATCACCACGTCTTCCGGAAGTATGGTGCTGAGCTGCGCGGCGGTCGGGTTCGCGAGTGATGCCGTGCGGCTTCCGAGCGCGGCGAAAATCTCGTTCCGGAGCAGGTTGGAGACGAAACGCCCGTTGCCGAAGTGCGGGAAAGGCTTCTCCGACTCAGCCTCTATGATTGTGCGCATCTTCGCCGCCGCGCCCTCGGTGAGGGTGAATCCCTCCCGCTGAATCATATTCTTCCCGATTTCCATCAGTTCGTCGGTCGTGTAGTCCTCGAAGCTGATTACGTTCGGGAAGCGGCTCCCGATTCCGGCGTTGCTTTCGATGAGCTTCTTCATCGGCGCGGTGTAGCCGGCAAGAATGACGACGAGGTTCGGGTTGTCCTTGCCGAGTTCCGTAAGCAGCGAGTTCATGACTATGCGTCCGTAGTCCTTCTCTCCTCCCTCGACAAGCTGGTAGGCCTCGTCGATGAAGAGAATGTTGCCGTTTGCACGCGCAAGAAGGTTGTTCATCTTGAACTCGGTTTCCCCGATGTACTGCCCGACCATCTGACTCTTCTCCGTCCTGATGACCCTTCCTTCGGAGAGTATGCCCCATGAGGAGAACACCTTTCCTATGATTTCGGCGACGGTTGTCTTTCCCGTGCCGGGATTGCCGAGGAACACCATGTTCAGCCGCGGCATCGTTGCCGGAAGTCCCATCTCCATCCTTCTCCCGGCCAGCCTGACGGCATAGAGGAAATCCTTGACCCTTGTCTTGATTTTTTCGAGTCCTGTGAGCCTGTCCAGTTCGGCGATGGTCTTCTCTCCCGTGTCGGCGTGGACCGAAGGAATGTCTTCCGGCAGAATTGTCGTCAGCGTCCGCTCATCCCTTTCCGGGGTGCTCCCGAGCCGCCTGTACATTGCCGGCACAATCTGTTCGTCAAACATCCTTTCCACGAAGCGGGCGTTTCTCGTCCCGGATTTCTGGTAGATGTGACCTTGTGAGACGGTGCACCTGAGCTTGCGGCGGCTTTCCTCCGGCAGGACGAATCCCCGGGAGTCGCAGACGGATTCCGCAATCGAGCACAATTCTTCCGTGGTGAAATCCTCCATATATATCGGACTCGTGAAATGCTTCGCAAGCGACGGGTTCGCTGCCATCAGCTCCTCGATTCCTTCCGGCTCGCCGGTCAGCACCAGCATCCATTTCTTGAACTTGGGATTGTCGAGCGCATCCGTAAGCGCCCGGACAATGCGCTGCTCGGCATCGTAGTTCTTGACTTCCGTATGATAGAGCTCGTGAGCATTCTCGAAAATCAGGGCGCCGCCCTGTGCTCCACCGACGGTGGAAATAGTGTTGTCATATTCCCCGTTGATGCTGGCTGTCGCCAATTTGGAGACATTAGTCGAGAGAATCTTCGGGCCGTCAAGAAGTCCCAGACTCCGATAGAGTGCGGCCATCATGCTGGCGGCAGTGCTCTTGCCTGTTCCCGGATGTCCGACTATCAGACTGTGGAGCACGGTCCCGTTCGGACTTAGTCCAATCTTTTCCCGTTCTTTCTCGACGCGTCGGCATACCACGGCCTCCTCCATCCTTTTCTTGAAGTTGCCCCATCCTGCAAAACATCGTATGACTGACAGACAGTCCTTCGGTGAGGCTCCGCGGCTGATGACGGTTTCCGCGTCCGAAACCGTGAACCTCAGAGGCCATGGACCGAGAACCCGCAGGTGCTTGCTCGCAACGAATTTCTCCTTGCGAAAAACCGAGAGAACCATGGTGTCCTCTTCATCATTCTCAAGGACATAGTCGTCCCCGAGCAGGACATCCGGCATGAACGCCGGAACATGAAGCAGCCCGTCGGCTCCAATCTTAGAGATTTCCATACTGTCGAACTCGTAGGAGAATGACCCTTTTCCCCGGAGCGTCGCCGCGTCAATGCGGAGGCTGTCCTTGATGTCTATATGTCCCTGCTCTATGCCGAGCCCTTCTTCATGCAGAATAATATCAATATGGAGAAACTGCCGGAACCTCATCCGTATGCAGTCCGTCTCTTCCCTGACCGTATGTCTCCCGTCGCTGTTGTCCGCTTCGCAGAAGATTTCATAGGTGCAGCTGTCGTGATTCTCGTCGGGTGTGGCGAACTTTTCGTCCGCAGTAGGTGTTGTTTGTGGCATGGCGTGTTTTAAGGTATGTTGGTTATCTTTGGTTTGTGAAATACAAATATAGCGAAAGAAATTCTTAAAATGCGTCATTTTGCGGTTTTATTCCTTTTTATTCGCTAAATTTGCGATGATGCGCAGGGCGCGTGTCGCGAGTGTGATATGGAAAAGGAATTCTTGAATCTGCTGGAGTTGCAGACCCTTGTGCGGGAGGGGCTGGAGGAGATGTTCCCCCAGAGGCTCTGGGTGAGGGCGGAGGTGGCTTCCGTGAGCGCGAAGCTGGGCGGGCACTGCTACCTTGAACTTTCACAGAACGAGGACGGGAGGGTCGTCGCCAAGGCTCGGGCGGTCATCTGGGCGTCCAAATGGCGTGTGCTGAAGCCGTACTTCGAGTCGGTGACGGGGGAGTCGCTGCGGCCGGGGATTGAGATTCTCGTGCAGGCGCAGGTGACCTACAGCGAACTTTACGGCTTCGCGCTTTCGGTGACGGACATCAATCCCGAATTTTCGCTCGGAAAGAAGGAGGACCTTCGGCTGAAGACTATCAAAAGGCTTCAGGACGAGGGACTTATGGACTTGCAGAAGGAGCTTGCGTTCCCGACTCTGCCGTGGCGCCTTGCCGTGGTGTCCTCGGAGGATGCGGCCGGCTACGGGGACTTCATGCGGCATCTCGGAGAAAACGAGTTCGGCTTCAAGTTCGAGGTTCGGCTGTTTCCGGCGGTGATGCAGGGGGAGTCCTGCCCGCAGTCGGTGGCGGACGCGCTGCATGAGATTGCTGAGTGCGGGGAGACTTTCGATGTCGTGCTGCTGCTGCGTGGGGGCGGCTCGGCACTGGACCTGGCCTGCTTTGACGACTATGTGATGGCCCGCGCGATTGCCGAGTGCCCGCTGCCTGTGCTGACGGCCGTGGGACATGACCGGGACTATCATGTCTGCGACATGGCCGCATATTCGTTCCTCAAGACTCCGACGGCGCTTGCCGACGAGCTTTTGGGGATATTCGAGGACGAGGACGCGAGGCTCGGGGAGTTTGCGTCGAGGATGCGGCTGGCCTTTACCAACCGTCTGAATGCCATGGAGATGCGGCTCCAGAATCTGCTGACGAGGATTGTGGGCGCCGACCCGAGGAACATACTGAAACGGGGATATGTGCTCGTCGCCGACGGGAAGGGCGTCGTCGTGAAGAGGGCGTCGTCGCTGAAGGAGGGAGACCGGCTCCGGGTGATGTTCTCCGACGGAACGGTTGAGGCTGAGGTCATGTCAGTGACCTCACGGCCATCCTGAGCCCCTCTGTAATCCCGAGCCCCTCTGTCATCTCGAACGAAGTGAGAGATCCTGGCCGCCCGGACAGATTCAGAGATTTCTCGCAAAGCTCGAAATGACAATGGGTGCTGGTTGAGATGGCTGAGGAATATTGGGATGGTAGTTTTAGAATATTGCAATATTTAGTTTAGTATGAAACAGGAAAATACATTTGACTATGCCGCGGCGGTGGCGGAACTTGAGAAGATTGCCGCGACGGTCGAGAACCCGGAGACGCCGGTTGACGACATCGACAAATATATCCGCCGTTCCGAAAAACTCATTGCCGACTGCAGGGCGTGGCTCCGCGGCGTGCGCGAACGGACACTGAACATAGACAAATAACACACTGATAACCACATAAATTTATGTCAGAAATCAAGAAAATATACGAGACCGACCCATGGCTGATGCCCTATAGGGAGGTCATCGACGCGAGGCATGAGCGGATAGAGGCGCTGAAAGAGCGCTATTCCGTCGGAGGCTCGCTGGCAAAGGGCATCAACAACCACCTCTACTACGGCCTGCACCGCACTCCCGACCGCAAGTGGGTGTTCCGCGAATGGGCTCCGAACGCCACGAGGATTTACCTCATCGGCGAGTTCAACAACTGGAAGCGCTCCGAGGCCTACGCGCTCAGGCCCCTCGGCGGGGGCAACTGGGAAATAGTCCTTGACGACCTCTTCCTCAGCCACGGCACGCTTTACAAGCTTTTCATCGAGTGGCCGGGAGGGGGTGCCGAAAGGCTTCCGTCATACGTCACGCGCACGGTTCAGGACCCTGAGACAAAGGCCTTCTGCGCCGAGGTCTGGGACCCGGAGAAGCCCTACAGGTGGCGTCACCGCAGGCCGGGGAAGCGTCCGCACCCTCTCATCTACGAATGCCACATCGGCATGAGCGGGGAGGAGGAGCGGGTCTCCACCTTCACCGAGTTCCGCAGGAACGTCCTTCCTAAGGTCGCAGAACTCGGCTACGACACCCTCCAGATAATGGCCCTTCAGGAGCATCCCTACTACGGCTCATTCGGCTATCAGGTCTCCAACTTCTTCGCCCTCAGCTCGCGCTTCGGCACCCCCGAGGAGTTCAAGGCCCTCGTCGATGCCGCCCACGCGAAGGGCATCGCGGTCGTTATGGACATAGTCCACTCGCACTCGGTCGATAACGAGGCAGAGGGACTGAGCCTCTTCGACGGCCGCGAGGACCTCTATTTCTACAAGGGACCGCAGGGCCGCCATCCGGCGTGGGGCTCGCGCTGCTTCGACTACGGCAAGGACGAGACTAAATACTTCCTCCTTTCCAACTGCAAGTACTGGATGGAGGAATACCACATCGACGGATTCCGCTTCGACGGCGTGACGAGCATGCTCTACTGGGACCACGGGCTCGGAAAGGCGTTTACCGGATATGACTGCTATTTCAATGACTCCGTCGATGAGAACGCCATTGAATATCTGGCGCTTGCGAATATGCTCGTCCACGAGATGAACCCCGACGCCTTCACCATAGCCGAGGATGTCAGCGGAATGGCGGGGCTTGCCGCTCCGTTCGCCGCGGGAGGGGTCGGCTTCGACTTCCGCATGGCCATGGGCATCGCCGACAACTGGATAAAGTGGATAAAGACCCTCAGCGACGAGCAGTGGAGCATGGGCGAAATCTGGTGGCAGCTCACGAACAAGCGCGCTGACGAAAAGACCATCAGCTATGCCGAATGCCACGACCAGGCGATGGTGGGCGACAAGACCATAATCTTCAGGCTTATGGATGCCGAGATGTATTCGTCCATGAACAAGGACTCCAAGTCTCCGGTGGTTGACAGGGGCATCGCCCTGCACAAGATGATACGCCTCGTGACGCTCGCCACAGCCGGCGACGGCTACCTCAATTTCATGGGCAACGAGTTTGGTCATCCCGAATGGATTGACTTTCCCCGCGAAGGGAACGGATGGTCCTACAAATATGCCCGCCGGCAGTGGTCTCTCGCGGAACCGGACTATCTGAGATACAAATATCTCCGCAACTTTGACAAGGCGATGATCGGCATGGCGAAGTCCGAGGACATACTCGACGACGCCCCGGAGCTTCTCGTGCAGGACGAACAGAAAAAAATTCTTATTTTCCGCAGAAAAAATTGTATATTTGCGGCAAATTTCAACCCGACCGAATCCTTTGTGGATTACGGCTTTGCGGCTCCGGCCGGCAAGTGGGTTGACATTTTGACCACAGATTCATTGGAATTCGATGGATTCGGCCGCCTGACGAACGACGCCCATTTCACGGTTCCGCAGAAAAACGCCAATGGGAACGACAGATACGGAGACAGCTTATTCCTCTATCTGCCGAGCCGTTGCGCTGTTGTGTTGAGGCGAGAGTAGGCTCTGTGGGTAATGTGTTTGACGCGTGCATGGAAACGAGAAGATTTCATGTGCGCAGAAAGTGAAAGTAAAAAAGTATAAATAGATATGGCATTCCTTAGTTTCAACAAATCCGAACTGGTGAACCTTGAGTATTCGCTCAAGAGGGAAATCATCGGAGCGAACAAGACGGGAGCGTATTGCAACACCTCCGTCGTGGGCTGCAACACGCGGCGCTACCACGGACTGCTGGCCGTCCCGGTCGATGCCTTCGGGGGCGGGAAGCACATCCTGCTTTCGGGCCTTGACGAGAGCATCGTCGTGAACCACAGGCAGTTCAACCTCGGGATACATTGCTACGGCGACATCTACGAACCGCGTGGGCACAAGTACATCGTGGATTTCACCGCCGCTCCCGTGCCTACCCTGACATACAAGATAGGGGAGACGACATTCAGAAAGTCAATAATCCTCGCGCCTGACTCCGACCAGGTGATGCTCAAGTACGAACTGGTGTCCGCTCCGTCGTCGTGCGAGCTGATTGTCAAGCCGTTCCTCGCGTTCCGCAGCATCCATCGGCTCACCTGCGAGAACCCTGACGCGCGAACCGGCTACCGCGATATTGAAAACGGCGTGTCCTTCAATATGTACGAGGGTTTCCCGGACTTGAACCTCCAGTTCTCGAAGGCGGCCGAGTTCCGCTATGCACCGTCGTGGTACAAGGGAATAACCTACACCGACGAGTACCGCCGCGGCTTCGACTGCAAGGAGGACCTCTTCGTTCCGGGCTCGTTCTCTCTAAGGCTGCGCAGGGGCGAGAGCGTCATCGTCTCCGGCTCAACGGCCGTCGAGGACGCGAAGGGGCTCTCCCGCAAGTTCAGCTCGGTCGTGAAGAAGAAGGGAAACATCACTTCGGACTCCGACCTTCTGAAATACAATGCCGACCTTCTCATCTGCAACCGCAACAACCACAAGCAGATAGTCGCCGGACTGACATGGCTTGAGACCGGACTTCTCCGCGAGACCATAGTCGCGCTTCCGGGGCTCACGCTCTATGCCGGCGCGGGGGCGAAGGAGTTTGAGGAGATTCTCGACAACCTCATCGCGGACAATCAGGAGAGGCTTTCAAGCCGCACGACTCAGGTTGAGGCTCCGCTGCGCATCGCGGACGCTCTCCAGCAGTACATCCGCTTCGGGGCCGACCCTAAGAAGGTCTGGAAGAAGTACGGCGCCACGGTGAAGGGCATAATCGAAAGTTATCTGCCGGGCCGCCGCGAGGAGGTCGCCCTGCATCCGAACGGGCTGCTCTGGGCGCAGAAATGGCGCACGGCCCTCTCCTGGATGAACGCCTACATCGACGGGGTGCCGGTCACCGAGCGTGCCGGCTATCAGGTGGAGACCAACGCCTTCTGGTACAACGCCGTATGCTTCGCCCTTGAGATGGAGCGGAAATATACGCCGAAGAACACGGCATTCATCGACAGGTGGAACGGCGTGCGGGAGTTCATCGAGGAGAACTTTGAAAAGACATTCTGGAACGAGCGGGGCGGCTACCTCGCCGATTATGTCGGTGATTCCGGACAGGACCCTGCCGTGCGTTCCAACCAGCTCTTCGCGATAGCGCTGGAGTATTCTCCGGTGAACGACGACTACAAGTCCTCCATCATGCAGACCATCTCCAACGAGTTGATTACCAGCCGCGGAATCCGCACCCTCTCGCCGAGGAACGAGGCCTACAGGGGCGTGTATGAGGGCTCGCAGATTGAGCGCGACCTCGCCTACCATCAGGGCTGCGCGTGGATTATCCCGCTCGACTACTACATAGACATGGCCTTCAGGATGATAGGCCCGTCCTTCTACAAGAGGGCGGAATACCTCGTCGAGGGATTTTACAAGGACATCTACAAGCACGGCGTCGGGGCCTTCTCCGAACTCTATGACGGAGACCCTCCTCACGAGCCGCACGGCGCGATTTCTTCGGCGTGCAGCACCGCCGCCCTGCTTCATATAGAATATCTGCTCAGCCTTTACCGCCCGCAGGCAGCGAAGGGGAGTGCGGTTAAAGGAAAGGAGGAATAGGATATGAGAGTACTAATGTTCGGCTGGGAATTCCCGCCACACATCGCCGGCGGTCTCGGAACTGCCTGCTACGGAATGACCAAGGGACTTGCTGAGAACGGCGTCGAGGTACTCTTCGTGATGCCTTCCGCCTCCGGGGACGAGGATCAGTCCGCCGTCCGCATCATAAACGCGAGCGACGTGGCCGTTGACACCATGTCCGAGAGCGTGGATGAATTTCTCGGAAAGGTCCGCTTCGTTCATGTGGGCACGAATATGGTTCCTTATGTCTCGCCTGAGGACTTCTCCTCTGTAGTTGAGGAGGAGAGGGCGCGTCAGATTAAGGACTTTCGCATAACCTACGGACAGAAATATCAGTTCTCCGGGAAATACGGCACAAACCTCATGGAGGAGGTCGCCCGCTACGGAATGGTCGGAGGCACGATTGCCCTTCAGCACAAGGACGAGTTCGACGTCATCCACGCCCATGACTGGCTGACCTACCTCGCCGGCATCGCCGCCAAGCAGCTCACGGGCAAGCCGCTCGTCGTCCATGTCCATGCGACATCGTTCGACCGTTCGAGCGACGACAACATCGACACCCGCGTCTATGACCTCGAAAGGAGGGGAATGGAGGCGGCCGACAAGGTCATAACTGTCAGCGAGCTCACGAGGAACATTGTCATCAACAAATACGGCATAGATCCTGCGAAGGTCGTGACGGTTCACAACGCCGTGGATTTCTCCGGACGCTCCGGCATCACCGTGCAGAGGGGAGTGAAGGACAAGATTGTCACCTTCCTCGGCCGCGTGACCTACCAGAAGGGACCGGAATACTTCATCGAGGCTGCCGCAAAGGTGCTCAAGAGGTGCGACAACGTGCGCTTCGTGATGGCCGGCAGCGGGGATATGCTCAACAGGTGCATCCGTCATGTGGCACGCCTCGGCATCGCCGACCGCTTCCATTTCACGGGCTTCCTCCGTGGGGACGACGTGCGGAAGATGTTCGCGCTGTCGGACGTCTATGTGATGCCTTCGATTTCCGAGCCTTTCGGAATCTCGCCGCTTGAGGCCATGCAGACCAATGTCCCTTCAATCATCTCCAAGCAGTCAGGCTGCGCCGAGGTGCTGAAATATGCGCTGAAGGTCGATTTCTGGGACGTGGATGCCATGTCCGACGCGATTTATGCCCTTCTGAACTATCCGGCTCTCTCCGATTTCGCGACCCGCTGCGGCTACGACGAGGTGAACGCCCTCAAGTGGACTGCCGCCGCCGCGAAGATCAAGACGGTTTACGAATCGGTCGTTAAATAATCCGACATTAGATAATCAGTCGTGAAATAATCCGGACACGACGGAAATGAGTGAAGATATATTTTTGATAATAAAAGATTTATATATGAAAAAGTCAATTTGTCTGTATTTTCAGGTTCATCAGCCCAGCAGGTTGAGGCAATACAGGTTCTTCGACATCGGGAAAAATTCCCACTACTATGACGACTTCACGAACCGCACCATCCTGCGCCGTGTCGCCAAGAAGTGCTATCTTCCTATGAACGAGCTTCTTCTTGAGCAGATTAAGGCGAACAAGGGCGCGTTCAAAGTTGCCTTCTCCATCACCGGAACGGTTTTGGAGCAATTCGACCGCTACTGCCCGGAGGTGCTTGACAGCTTCCGTGCGCTTGCCGAGACCGGATGCGTGGAGTTCCTTTCCGAAACCTACTACCACTCGCTCGCTTCTCTCGCTTCGGAGCCTGAGTTCAAGCATCAGGTTCTCAAGCACAAGGCGGCGATAGAGCATTATTTCGGCGTCACTCCGACGACCTTCCGCAACACCGAGCTGATTTATTCGGACGACATCGCCGACATGGTGGATTCTTTGGGATTCAAGACGATACTGACTGAAGGCGCGAAGCATATCCTCGGTTGGCAGAGTCCGAATTATGTGTATAAATCTACGGCTAAACACGCGCAGAAACTTCTGCTGCGCAACTCCGGCCTGAGCGACGACATCGCTTTCCGCTTCTCCGACAAAAACTGGGAGAACTGGCCGGTGACCGCAGACAAATATCTTTCGTGGCTCAAGGCCGGCGACGGGGAGATTGTCAACCTTTTCATGGACTATGAGACCTTCGGCGAGCATCAGAGCGCCGCATCGGGAATATTCGACTTCATGAGGTATCTGCCTTCGGCTGTCATCGCCGACGGTGAATTCGAGTTCGTCACTCCTTCACGGGCCGCGAAGAAGCACAAGGCAGTTGCAGTCCTCGACATCCCGGATGCAATTTCGTGGGCGGACGAGGAGCGCGACACCTCCGCATGGCTCGGAAACGAACTTCAGAACGAGGCTTTCAGCAAGCTCTACTCCCTTTCAGAGAAGCTTTCTCTGCTGAACGACGCGGAGCTTTGGGGCGACTTCGGGCATCTTCAGGAGAGCGACCATTTCTACTATATGTGCACAAAATATTTCTCCGACGGAGCCGTGCACAAGTATTTCAATCCGTATGACACGCCTTACGAGGCATTCATCAACTATATGAACGTATTGAGCGACTTCATGATTCGTGTGGATCAGGCATTGTCCTCAAAGGAATAGACACAATAAATGGAACAAAACATCATCAAGCCGGACTACCTTTTTGAAGTCAGCTGGGAAGTCTGCAACAAGGTAGGCGGAATCTATACGGTCATCGCGACCAAGGCACTGAACCTCAAGGCCGAGTACAAGAGGCACCACATCCTCATCGGACCGGACGTGTGGATGCACACGGCAAGCAATCCGGACTTCACCGAGGATCCGCTCCTCTTCAAGTCATGGAAGGCCGCCGCAGCCGCGGAGGGACTTCGCGTGAGAATCGGAAAGTGGAACGTGCCCGGGCAGCCTATCGCCATCCTCGTGGATTTCAAGCAGTTCATCACCTCGCAGAACGAGATTCTGACGGAGTATTGGAAGGAGTTCGGCGTGGATTCGCTCACCGGCAACTGGGACTACAAGGAGTCCGCCCTCTTCGGCTATGCGGCCGGGAAGGTCATAGAGAGCTTTTATAAGTACAATCTCTTCCCTTCGGACAAGGTCGTGGCGCAGTTCCACGAATGGATGACCGGTGCGGGACTTCTTTATATAAAGGGTACGGGCCTTCCGATTGCGACGGTGTTCACGACCCATGCGACGGTCATCGGCCGCTGCATAGCCGGCAACAACCTGCCTCTCTACGACGCGCTTGACAGCTACGACGCCGACGCCAAGGCGCGGGAGTTCAATGTCATAGCCCGTCATTCCCTCGAAAAGATTTCGGCGCAGAACGCCGACGTGTTCACGACGGTCAGCGAAATCACCGCGCAGGAGTGCCGCCATTTCCTCGGACGCGCCGTGGATGTGGTGACTCCGAACGGCTTTGAGCCGAGCTTCACGCCTTCCGACGAGGAGTACCCGGCAAAGCGCAAGGAGGCTCGCAGGAAGCTCATCGGCGTGGCTTCCGCCATGTCCGGGACGGCGGTTCCGGATGACGCCATGCTCATGTGCATCGGCGGACGCTACGAGTGGAAGAACAAGGGCATCGACGTTTTCATCGACGCGCTCGACCGTCTCAACCGTTCCGACTACAGCGGGCGTAACGTTCAGGCATTCATAATGATACCTTCCGGACATCACGGGGCGGACAAGGAACTGGTCGCCAAGCTCGGAGGCAGCGGCTCTTCATATACCACGCAGATTTCCCACTATCTGATGACTCCGGAATATGACGCCATATCCCATCGTCTCGCGGATCTCGGACTCGACAATTCGGAGCATACGAAGGTGAAGATATATTTCATCCCGTCCTATCTCAACGGAAACGACGGAGTGTTCAATATGTCCTACTACGACCTTCTCAACGGAATGGACCTCGCCGTGTTCCCGTCATACTACGAGCCGTGGGGATATACCCCTCTGGAGTCCCTCGCGTTCAAGGTCCCGACTCTCACGACATCGCTCGCGGGCTTCGGACTGTGGGTGCGCGGACACTACGGAAAGCAGCATCCGGGCATCACGGTGGTCACGAGGAACGACTCGAACTACAACAACGTCGTCGAGGAGACCGTCGGAAGGATTCGCGAGATTGCCTCTCTTACGGCGGAGACTCGTCAGGGATATATGGATAACGCCCGTGACGTGTCGAATATCGCGCTGTGGGAGAACAACATAGTCTATTATAAGGAAGCATATTCAAAGGCATTAAATAAAGTTATATCAGAAAAAGGAGCATTCCCGGAATTTAGGGATGAGAAACCAATGGAGTACACGAAAAATGAAGTAAATCAGCCGTCATGGAGCAGCGTTTTTGTCTCAAGGCATCTGCCTGAGTCGCTGAAGGATCTGGAGATTCTGTCCAAGAATCTGTGGTGGTGCTGGAACGAGTCGGCAAAGAATCTTTTCAAGTCAATAGACCCTGAGGCGTGGAAGGCCTGCGGGGAGAACCCTATAGCGCTGCTGGACCGCGTGAGTCTCAAGCAGTTCAAGAAGCTCAGCTCCGACGTTGAGTTCCTTGGGCAGCTCAAGGCCGTGAAGACCGAGTTTGACGAATATATGGGCCTGAAGGCGAAGAGGACGAACCCGTCGGTGGCATATTTCTGCATGGAATATGGTCTTGACACCTCGCTGAAGATTTATTCCGGAGGCCTCGGCATCCTCGCCGGCGACTACCTCAAGGAGACTTCGGACATGAACGTGAACCTCGTGGCCGTGGGACTTTTCTACCGCTACGGCTATTTCACCCAGATTCTCTCCGCGCAGGGAGCGCAGGTCTCCAAGTATGACGCGCAGGACTTCATGAAGACCCCGGCCGAGCCTGTCCGCGACAAGGACGGTAACTGGGTGACAATCAGCATCGCCTTCCCGGGGCGCAACATCAACGCCCGCCTGTGGCTCGTGAATGTCGGCAGGACGGAGCTCTATCTGCTCGACACTGACTATGAGGACAACCTTCAGGAGGACAGGGAGGTTACCTACCACCTCTATGGCGGCGACTGGGAGAACCGTCTGAAGCAGGAGCTTCTTCTCGGCGTCGGCGGAATCAGAGCTCTCCGCAAGATTGGCTACTGGCCTCAGGTATATCACTGCAACGAGGGCCATGCGGCGTTCATCGGACTTGAAAGGCTTCGCGAGTACATCGAGAAGCAGAACCTCAGCTTCGGCGAGGCGATGGAGGTCATCCGCTCTTCATCCCTCTACACGACCCACACTCCGGTTCCGGCAGGGCACGACGCGTTCGACGAGGGACTTCTCCGCAAGTACATCGGTCACTACCCGCAGCGTCTCAAGATTGACTGGGAGACTCTCATGGGCCTCGGCAAGCTGAACGGCGCCGACCCTAACGAGAAGTTCTCGATGAGTAACCTCGCCGCCAACATTTCACAGGAGGTGAACGGCGTGTCATGGCTGCACGGCAAGGTGAGTCAGGAGATATTCGCTCCTATGTACCCGGGCTATCTGCCTGAGGAACTGCACGTAAGCTATGTTACCAACGGTGTCCACTATCCGACATGGACGGCACCTCAGTGGAAGGAAATCCATTCCAAGGTCTTCGGCAAGGAGTTCGCGACGCACCACTACGACAAGAGCTGCTTCGAGGGCATCTATCAGGTTTCGGACGAAAAGGTCTGGAGCGTCCGCACGGAACTTCGCAAGAAGCTCATAGCCGAGGTGAAGGAGCGTCTTTCGGACACCACGGCCGCGAACCACTACTCTCCGCGTCAGATTGTGACCATCAAGGACACCCTGCGCGACGACGTGCTCACAATCGGCTTCGCCCGCCGTTTCGCCACCTACAAGCGTGCGCACCTGCTCTTCCGTGACCTTGACCGTCTCGCCGAGATTGTGAACAACCCGGAGCGTCCGGTTCAGTTCCTCTTCGCCGGCAAGGCGCACCCGGCGGACAAGGCCGGTCAGGATCTCATCAAGATGATTGTCGATATCTCCAAGCAGGACCGCTTCATCGGAAAGATTGTCTTCATCCCTAACTATGACATCACCCTCGCGAAGTACCTCGTTCAGGGCGTCGATGTGTGGATGAACAACCCTACACGTCCTCTGGAGGCTTCCGGAACTTCAGGAGAGAAGGCCGCCATGAACGGCGTCATGCACTTCTCCGTGCTTGACGGCTGGTGGGTAGAGGGCTACAAGCCGGGCTGCGGCTGGGCACTGCCTATGGAGCGCACCTACGATGACCAGAACTATCAGGACGAGCTTGACGCCGCGACGATTTACACGATTATCGAGAACGACATCGCTCCTACCTTCTATCACAAGGACCCTGCGACTGGACGTTCCGCATCATGGATTGAGTATGTGAAGAACACGGTGGCTCAGGTTGCCTGCAACTTCACGACGAACAGGATGCTCACCGACTATGTGAACCAGTACTACAATCCGCAGTCGGCGCGTTACGAGTCTCTCGTTGCGGACGACTACAAGGTCGCGCGTGAGATTGCCTCTTGGAAGAAGCGCCTGCGCCGTGCATGGGGACAGGTTGAGGTCATTTCGGTGAACAAACCTGACAGCGCCGCCGGAAACGTTTCCATCGGACATGAGTACAAGGCTGACGTCGTCCTCAACATCGGCGACCTCGACCCATCTGAGATAGGAGTCGAGTTCCTCTTCGCCACTCAGGACGCGAAGAACAGGATGCATATCGTGGAGAAGTGCGAGTGCGCTCCTGTCGAGGTGAACGACGGCATAGTGAAGTATGAGGCTTCCGTCCTTCCTGAAACCACAGGAGTCTATCAGGTGGCCGGCAGAATTTATGCGAAGAATCCGCTTCTGCCTCACAGACAGGACTTTGAGCTTGTGAGATGGCTGTAATCGCCACAGGCTTTTTTGACGGGGTCCATCTCGGACACAGGTCGGTCGTAAGACAGCTCGTCGCGGCCGCCCGTGAGCGCGGGACGGACTCCGTGATTGTTACTTTCCGTCCGCATCCGCGTGCGGTGCTCCAGCAGGACGCGCCCAAGCTGCGGCTGCTGACTTCCTTTTCGGAAAAGCGCGAACTGCTCCTCTCGCTCGGCGTTGACAGGGTGGAGGTGATTCAGTTCAACCGCGAGTTCGCCTCTCTGACGGCCGGGCAGTACATCCGTGACTGGCTCGTAGGGCGTTTCGGCTGCACGGCGATGGTCTTCGGCTACGACAACAGGGTCGGTTCCGACGGGGCCGACGCCGCGGCGGTGCGCGGGATTGCCTCCCGCCTCGGAGTTGAGCTGATTCCCTGTACGGCTCTCGGCGACATCAGCTCGACGAAGATTCGTGCGGCCCTCTCCGCCGGTGACGTGGAGGCCGCCTCCGCGATGTTAGGCTACGACTATTTCCTGAACGGCGTTGTGGTCGCTGGCAATCGCATCGGCCGCACTCTCGGTTTCCCGACGGCGAATATGCAGCTCTACGAACCTCTGAAGCTCATTCCCGAGAACGGGGTCTATCTCGTCCGCGTCGAGTTCCCGGAACTGACTGGCGAATACGGTCTTGTTCCGGCATTTCCTGAAGCGCCCGTGTCATGCGGCTCTTCCGGAGCCCCCTTGGTAGCGCCCGTGTCATGCGGCTCTTCAGGAGCCGACGGCATGAGCCGGGGCGGTCGTATCTTATACGGAATGTGCAACATAGGCTCCCGCCCGACGGTGAATCTCGGCGCGAACATCACTATAGAGACCAACATCTTCAATTTCGACGAGGACATCTACGGCCTCCCTCTCCGCATTTCCTTTATGAAACGCCTCCGCCCCGAGACCCGCTTCTCCTCCACCGCCGCCCTCCGCGACCAGCTCACCGCCG
>CAVBPI010000005.1:0-4518 GCA_963596955.1 bacterium
TTCCTCCGACAGCAGCTCGTTCACCTTCCCGACGAAGTCCGGATAGAGCCCGAGGAAGGTCTCGTCGAAGACCCGGTAGTAGTCCTCGTACTCGCGGTACATCACGGACGGGGAACGCAGCGTCTTCATGACGGCATCGAAGCCCTCAGACTTGCCTGTGGCCCGGAGCTCGTTGCGGGTCTCCCCTATGCGGTCGATGTAGTGCAGGGCAAGGTCCATGTAGCGAAAGACATAGCCGTTCTTAATCTTGTTCGCGTCGGTCAGCTTCCGGTTGGTATCCTCCAGACCGCGCTGCAGGCGGATTCCCCTCTGGAAGAGGATGAAGATGACAATCAGCAGCAGGGAGACGAAGCAGACGCCGACAGTGAGCCAGATGAGGCGGTTGCGCTCGACGCGGCGGGAGGCCTCCGTGATGATGAGGTTGGCCTTTCCGGAGTTGAGCAGGCGCTTGCTGAAGTTGCCCGCTGTCACGTCCATCAGGTTCTGGCTGATGTACCGCTCGGCCCGGCTGTACTGTCTGCGGTCGTAGAGCATAAGGGCGAGCTCATAGAGAGACATATAGCCTCTCTCGGCGGCCTTGAAGTCCTGTTCGGCGCTGCGCACGAGCCAGTCGAAGCGGAGATCATCCTCGCCCGCCGCCTCATATATCCTTGAGATGCTGTAGGCGGCCGACGCCTTGGAGTGATGGACATCCTCCTCTTCATAGAGCCGGCCGAAGGCTTCGAGGGCGGCCTCCGTCTCCCCCGCGTCACGCAGCAGCTGGGCATTCACCCTCCGGGCATAAAACGAGGTGGAGTCGATGCCGAGGTAGCGCCGGCGGGTCTGCGAGACGATTTCCCTGTACTGTCTCTCCCCCTCCTCCGAGACGGAATCCGAGGCAAGCTCCGTGTAGAGCACCATGCGGCAGCGCAGCCACTCACGAAGAAGCGGCCCTCCGCCGCTCATGGCGGAAGTGTCTGTGTCGAGGAAAAGCCTCTCCGCGAGGGCGTTCTCGTTCTTGTCAAGAAGGATGCGGACCTTGGCCATGCGCGAGAACAGCACCTGACGGCTGTCGGAGGCGAGCGTTTCCATCAGGTGCTGGTAGCGGAACACGGTGTCGCGACTCCAGTGGACGCTGCACTGATAAATCCGCCGAGCCGCCTCCCATTTCAGGGAATCAGTCGGGGCGGCCTCGAAGACCTGCCCGAGAGTGCAGATGCAGCGCTCGACGGAGTCGCGGTACTCGTTTCGCCGGGCGATTGCATCGTCAAGCCCCTTCAGACGGCCATCATAACCGTTGCAGGAGGCCAGAGTCATGGTCGCGGCGACAATGGCCGCAAAAGAAACCGCCCTCATGACAGGGTTTGAGGGGCGAAACGACAATATGAATTCCATGGTCATTCTTCGTTGTTTCAGTGTTTCCGCGCACATCGGCAGGCATGCTCCTCAACGACGCACGGGAGTTCAAATTTAATCATTTTTCGGATATTTGGGAGTATCGTTCGCCCGCATCCTGTTTTCTCTATAATATATAAATATGTATAGTTTTCAATAGTTCAACCGAAACGACACAAACATCTCAACATAATCCACTATATTTCAATCCATTACATACCCCCCCCGACAAATTAAGCTGAAAATATTTTGATAAATTAAAATTTAGTCCTACCTTTGCGTCCGCATACAGAACGAACGGGAACGCTTGCATCGAAAAAAGAGAGTAGCGTCCTAATAGAAACATGAAAAGAATAAACAGCTTCAGAAAGATTATTCTTTGAAGGTTCCTAAAAGAAAGTAAGAGTAAGAGAAACGGTTTTATTGATGAAAAATCGCGCCGAGGAGAAGAGGAATGTGTGTTGATTCCTCACGAGGCGCGAGGGGTGTCGGAGAGATATCCCGTTGGTGTGTTTTATGAGACATAGGGTCTGCTTAGTGTTGATTTACATGTTGTTTGTGTATTCCGAAGAGGTGTCGGCGCAGGGCGCAGTACCGCTTCGGAGTACCTTTTTTGCAACAGCCACGGACAAGTCGGAACACAGAGGCGGGCCGCAGACATACAGGCTCTACTACCGTTGGGACGAGGTGAACATCGACAGGACATATCTCGACAACGAAGAAAACATCCGCGACATCATCTCTCATCTCCACAATTCTCCGAAAATCGACAGCATCGCGATATATTCCTACGCTTCTCCCGAAGGCGTCTATGAGCACAACGCACAGCTCGCCCTCTCACGCGCGAGAGCGGCCAAAAGGTTCATCTTGGCAAACCTCCCGAAAGACAGCGGACTTGACGGAAGCATGATTACGCTGCATCCGGTGGCCGAAAACTGGCAGGGACTGCGCGAGGCGGCCGAAAGAGGCTATCACAGGTGGGACCGCAGGCGCGTGCTGGCCATACTCGACGACCGGAGCATATCCGACGCGACGAGGGAATGGCGGCTCAGGCAGCTCGACGGAGGGGTCAGCTGGAAATGGATGAGGATTCACCTCATGCCGGAGCTTCGTCTGGCGATGTGGATCTGCGTCTGGGAAAGCCCGAGGACAGAGACGCTTGAGACCATCGAGGCGCCCGAGGACAGGCTGAAGCCCCAAGAGGACGGCCTCGTTTTCAGCCCTGCGCTCATTCAGAGAAAGAGGCTCCGCACCATAGCCGCGCTCAAGACAAACCTGCTCTATGATGCGGTGACGGCGCTGAACTTCGCCGTGGAGATTCCGCTGGGGAAGCATTTCTCGTTACAGTACGAGCACATCTGCCCGTGGTGGAACGCCGGCCCGGGTGGCAACAAATACTGTCTCCAGCTGCTCTCGATGGGCGGTGAGGCACGCTGGTGGTTCCTGCCAAGAACCCGGGAATGGTACGACCCGCAGGTGCTTTCGGGCGAACTCCGGCAGAGGGACGCGCTCATGGGGCACTATCTCGGAGTCTATGGGGACGGAGGAAAGTTCGACATTCAGATAGGGGCGAAGTTCGGCTGCTACCAGAGCTCGTTCTGGGGAGCGGGACTGAGCTACGGCTACACGATGCCGGTCGGCCGATGGGCGAACATGGAGTTCTCGCTCAGCGTCGGATATATGGCGATAGACTATCAGCACTACACTCCGACTCCGGACTGGTCGCTGCTGATAAAGGACACCGGCAACGCGGGAAGGCTGCACTGGTTCGGGCCGACCAAGGCAAAGGTCAGCCTTGTGGTGCCGATTATTGTAAGGACGGGGAGGAAAGCAAGATGAGATGGGTTCACGGCATATTCTCCTCTGTGGCGTTAAAAAGTCCGGCGAGGCTCAAAAACCTTGACTCGCTCAGCCGCATCGTGACATTCGCCCTCATCGCGTCGTCGATTCCGGTCGTCACCGCCTGCGACTTCAGGCCGCTCACGGAAGCCGGGAACACGCATTATGTGCGCGTCTATATCGACGAGCACATCCCCAACACGACCGAGGGATTCTATGACGACACCCACGCCAAACCTGCCTACCGCCGTCCCGAAGTGATGCGTGTGGCGCTCGCGGACAAGGCCACCGGTCGCGTGGTCGCGGAAAGATACCTCCGCAATCAGGGAAACGACCCTCAGGGGCACTACTACGACGGCTACATAATCTGTGACCCCGGCGAATGGAGCCTGCTCGCATGGAACTTCGATACAGAGGCTACGCTCATCAGCAGCCCGTCGAACATAGAGGAAGCAAAGGCATACACCAACACCATCGCCGCCCACCTCTACAGTGCCCTGAGGGCAAGCCTCGCAGCAGCCAAAAGCGGAGCAAGCAAGAGTGAGGAGAGCGCAGAGTCCGTGAGCAAAGAGTCCGTGAGCAAGGCGGAAATTGACCTCGACAATGAAAAGGTCGTCTATGAGCCTGACCATCTTTTCGTCGCGAAGGAAGAGAACGCGAGCATCGGATATTCCGAGACTATCGACACTCTGCGGACGGCGGACAGAGAATATTTCACCGCGTCGAGCATCGTGGAGGCATGGTACATACAAGTGAACGTAAAGGGAATATCCCGAGTGTCGTCATCCATTGCGCTTCTGAGCGGCCTGAGCGGTTCAAAGAAACTGGTCACCGGCGAGCTTGACCCGAACGACCCGGTAATCAACTACTTCGAGATGAACTCAACCGACGTCACAAAGGCCGACGAGGACACCGGCGTGCTCTACACGACCTTCCACACCTTCGGAAAGCTCCCTGAGCACAGCAACGGCTTCAAGGTGACGTTTGATGTCACGACAAAGGCCGGGCAGGCCGTGAGCGCCACTTTCGACATCACGGACGAGTTTTCCAAGGACATCGCAAAGGAGCGCCGCTGGATTATCCTTGACAGGACCATAGTCATTCCGGATGTGCCTCCGGGCGACCAGAACGGAGGATTTTCCCCGGGAGTGAAGGACTGGAGCGATGTGAACACGGATTTGGAGATATGACAAAGAATATTGATTTACAATAACATACAAAACAAGACAAACAATTTTATCAAACAAAGTTTTATTTAAAGGTTTTATTTATTAGTTTTCATTACAATGAAAAAATCAATTGTTT
>CAVBPI010000005.1:4578-23766 GCA_963596955.1 bacterium
AACATACACCACTTATATGACCAACGTGACTTGCTCATACAAGGAGAACGTCACTTCACCGCTCCAGAAGACTTGGGAGCCGTCAAGCGTATATTTCTGGCCAAAGAACGGAAAACTTACCTTCTCCGCATTCTACCCGGCAGATGCGAAAGTAAGCGTCGATGCAAGGCAGGGTATCACAATCAGCCAATACACTGTCGCTGATGCCACAGACCAAGTTGACCTTATGTTCAGCAACAGGGCATTCGACAAGACCAGCAGCACTGCAACCGACGGCACTGCAGGCAAGGTTTATGACGGCGTTGACCTGGTCTTCAACCACGCTCTTGCCGCTGCCGACTTTCAGGTAAAGACAGCAGCAGATTATGGTGAGAACGCCATAAAGATCTCGAAGATAGAAATCATTGACGCATTCAAAACCGGTGATTTCGCAGAAGGATATACAGAAGGTACGAAAACTGAAAATCCTACAGCGAAATGGAGCAACCAGAACACGGCTGCAACATACACGGTACTTGATCTGAATCTTACAAACGGAGTGGTTCCGACAACGACAACGGCACAGACCGGAGAGACCTGCATACTCCTTCCGCAGGATTTCTCCGACAATGTTAAGGTCAAGGTAACTTATGGAATCAAATATCTTAACGGCGGCGCGACAAACTACCTCGTCCAGACGGCCGAGTTCCCGCTCAAGGGCACAAAGGACACCAATGACGCGACAATCAGCGGCTGGGAAATGGGCAAGTGGTATCACTACACCCTCACATTCTCTCTCGACACCGTTTACTTCGCTCCGTCAGTAACAGACTGGGAAGACGTGAACATCAAGGACTTCGACGTGAAGAACGAATAGTTTCACCTTTTCGTCCGGGCGGGCCTGACCGTCCGCCCGGATGCCAGAACAGAAACACGCTGACAATGAAAATGACACTCAGAGGCATACTTGGAATGACGACGGCCGCGGCAACGCTGCTGCTGTCTGCCGCAGGGTGCGCGAAACTCGACCGGAACACAGGCACACTCCCCGACTCCGGAGCCGCCTCGCGCCCCATCGCCTTCCCTACTCCGCTTGTCAGCAGCGTGACCAAGGCCTCGACAGGGCGCACCACCTACCCGGAAGACTCGTCATTCGGAGTCTATGGCCTCTACTACCCAAGCGACGACTTCGCCGGCTGGGAAAGCACCCCGGGCGCATCCCTCTACATCGACGGGGCCAAATTCGCCTACAACGCATCCATCGACGACGCCACGGAAGGCACGGGCGCATGGATTTCCAATCCGGCCTACTACTGGCTGCCTTGGGGGAAGATGACCTTCGCCGCATGGTCGCCCTACAGCGTCAAGGAAACTGGCGGAGACAACTTCAGCTACGGAGCGACCGGCCTGAATGTCAAGGACTTCGACACCACGGACGGCGACCGCGACCTTATGTACTCCGAGCGTGTCTATGACAAGACTTCAAGCGCTGGGGAAAACAGCAGATACGACGGCATAGACCTCGTCTTCCACCACGCGCTCTCCGCCCTGAACTTCAATATCCGGAGCGTTGAAGGCGACGCCGAGGGCAGCACGGCGACAAATGCGAAAGTGGAAATCACGAAAATCGTCGCATGGGGCTTCTCCCGCAAAGGAACATTCAGCGAAAACGTGAATGAGGACACCGCGACTCCGGGGTCGTACAGTTCTGACCCGACCTGGACCATAGACGACTCGGCAATCTACACTGCCGAAGACCCTCTCGTCCTCGCTGAAGACGACCCGACCATATTCGTCATCCCCCAGTCCATCGGAAGCGGCGTGAAGATAAAGGTCTATTACACCGTCACAATCGGCTCCGGCACTCCAGTGCCGGCGGTGCCGAAGGAAGTCAGCCTCGCGGGAAACGGCACGGACGACGACATTCCGGCGGAATGGAAAATGGCGACAAGGTACAACTACAACCTCATACTCGGCGCGACGCAGATACGCTTCAGCGTAGATGTCCGGCAATGGGGGGGGGAATCCTCTGACATAAACGACTGACACTCAGAATAATGAAACGGCATATATTTCATATATCAGGCATCCTTCTACTGCTGCTTCACCTCTGCTCCTGCGCAAAGGTGCGTCCGGACACGTCCACGGACAGAGGGAACGCCGTGCGCTGGAACATGAGTGCAGTCAGCGGATATGCGACCCGTGCGCTCGTAGATTCCGTGGATCTGATGGAACGCGCCTGCACGCCGAAGGACGTCATCTATACATGGAGGGACGGAAAGACCACATCATACGGTCTCGGGGAGTCCATCGGCATCTGGGCTGACTACACCACGGAAATCGACGGCGAGACACAGACGGCGGGGAACGTGTTTGCCGGCATCCAGCTGTTTTATAACCCGAATAGCACGGACACCGGCTCAAGATGGGAGTACCTGGCAGAACCCGCCTATTGGGTGCTCGGCGGCAAGTATGTGTTCCGCGCCTACTACCCGAGAGGCTCGCTCAACATCAACCGCAGCCTTTCGAGCGCAAAGTCACTCGTGATTGAGATTAACACGGCACAGACCCAGCGCGATGTCCTCCTGTCCTACAACTCCTACGACACTGTTTCCGGCATTGACGCATACGGACACGAGAAGAGCATCACGGAACCAGTCGATTTGAACTTCCGTCACGCGATGTCGGCCATACGCTTCATATTCAAGTTCTACGACGGCGACGACGGAGTGCTCTACACCGACGACAGGCTAACGGCCTGCTGGATGGCATCGGACGAGGACGGGGCGATGGCAATCACCGGCTACATGATTTACGGCGACGGAACGGACGACTCAAAAGAGGGTTTCGTCCAGTGGAGGAAGCAATACTCCCCGGCCGCCGGCGTGCGGTTCTACGACTGGCAGTATCCAAAGGGCGTCGAGTTCAGCAACACGGAAAACGCCGGAGGCGGCGACTTCGACCGCACGACCGACCAGACCGTCGCCACGGCCTACTGCGACAGCCTCAACGCCGACGGGAGCTCCATCCTGCACGGCAAGGAGTTCACCCGCCACAACGGCTGGCTGATGCTCATACCGCAGGAATCCACCGGAAAGGTAAGGCTCCGGTTCCAGACCGAGCGAGGAGGCGATGCAGTCTTTTCAGTCCTGATTCCGGCACTGACAGGAACTTCCCGCGCGAAATACGAGTCCTCGGCCTACGACCCGGACAAGCCTACGGCATGGAAGGACGCTCTCGACCCTGCCGGAACGGACTTCGTCCCGGGATGGAGATACACCTACACCATCTCCATATCCAAGACCGACGCCGCAATCAACCTCGGAATAGCCCCGTGGAACAGGCTCGACTCTTCGTTTGACATCAAATTCCAGTAGCAATGAGACATCTTCGGAACATCATATACATCTTCACGGCAATGCTCCAGCTGCTCGCAGTCTCCTGCGACAAGCAAGGCGCGGATGACGGCATGGGTCGGAGCGAGCCGTGCAGCCTCACGCTCTCCGTCGGTCTCCCGAGCATAAGCGCGGACACAAAGGCCAACTGCATGTATCCGGACGCCGATAATTACGGAAAAATCATCACGAAGCCGTTCGGAACAAGCCTCGAAGGCTGGACAGACACAGAGAAACTGATTGACGCGAGAGTGATGTACCGGCTCACGCTCCTTCTCGTCGATGAGGAATCAAAGACGCTCGTAGGCTACCGCGACCTGTATAAGGACAGTCCGGACATGACGGCCGCATCCTCCGACTACGGGGCTAACGGATGGATTGACGAGAACGGGGATTTCAGCACAACGGCACAGTTCGGAACTCATGCTGTCGTGACGTTCAACTACGACCATCCGCTCCACCACGCCAAGGACGGGACAAGCACCGAAAGCCTTTCGCGTGGCCCGTTCAGAATAATCGCCGTCGCAAACTACAGCGAGACTTCATTCAGCACTGACTCCGATGCCTTTGGTGTTTTCAGCTATTCCGGGCTGACGGACAAGGAAGGGAACAGGTTCACGGACTATATAGAAAGCATAATCTCGCAGTTCAATGCCTTGGAAACGGCTTCCGATGCTGGAAAGTTCGGGGACTACGACAACTACAGGAAAATGATGGACTTCGTGATGTTTGCGGACAACAACGACTTCCTCTGCGAGCTGACCGTGCAGCCTATGAGTCTCGTCCATGACTTTGAACTTCAGCCCGGAAAGAACAGCGTCAGCGGACTGCTGAAAAGGTGCTGGGCAAGAGTGAGGGTGACGGTGGAGAACGTGTCGAAAAGTGAGCTGACTGTAAACGCCGTGACTTTCAGCAAGACGGCACGTGACCAGAGCTACCTGTTCGTCGCTCCGGGGAACGAGCCGACCAGTCTGACCGACCCGGAAGGAACCAACTACGGCGCTCCTACAATGCTCATCGGTGACAAAGATGCCGGCAAGCCGTACAATGCCCTGATTTCGGTCGTGAAGAAAACCAAGATTCCGGGATGGACGACTTCATCGGACAACGGCAGCCTGATTCTCTTCGACGGCTACATCCTTGACACCAACGGGCAGGGCAACCCGTTCACCTATCATCTCGAATTTGAATACGAAAACAAGCTGATAACCCTGCTCGAACGCGCCAAGACAGCCGACGGCGAATGGGATGTCAACAAGGGGGACATCAGCACTGTATTTCGTGACGGTGAGGAAGAGGACCTTTATGTAATCCAGAACCAGAACCGGGAAAAGAGGATTCTTCTGGACGGGACGTCGCAGATGGAAACGGAGTTCGTTGCCGTTGAATACAGGGACAGTCACAACAACTTCACCGACAACCTGAAAGTATTCACTCCGGAGCAGGTGTTCCGCATTGTGCGGGCGACAGACCCGGAGACCGGAAAGGACACGAAGAGCATTGTCAGCATGAAGGACGGAGAGTCAAAGGAATATCCTCTGGCCAAGATTCAGACCTACGACAGGCTCTACTGGCTCGGAACACCGGAAAGGGATGCAAACATAAAACTTATGCCACGCGAAAGCGATGCAACCATATATGTCGTTCGTGACGACGGCAACCACAGCAGTCATCCGGATTTGACGTACCTCTCTTTCTGGTCAACAAAAGCCAACAAACAGGGAATCAATGACTTCATGAACATTTACTACGGGCAGCAGGACCAGCTCCGGGGATGGAACGAGAATGACGCAGGCTCGCAGTTCTATCTCCACAGGGTCGTAAAGACAGCGGAGAAAGCGAAGTACGACGGCGACGTCACCCTCACGACGATTGACCCCGTCACCGCCGTCCCGACCCGGGTCAAGGCAATCCACCGCAACGATTTCATCAACATATACGTCACTGTCTCCTACAACGACAAGACCGGGAACTTCAACTTCGAGGTCAAGGACTGGAGCAGCATAGATTCCTCCGACGACATTACATTCAACTGATTATGGGCAGACTTTCAAGACAAATATTCATATACTTCACCATCCTCCTCCTTCTGCCGGCGGTATCCTGCATCAAGGAAAACATCTTCGAGCCTACCCTCGGCGACGGAGAGACCTGGGTGAACATAAAGTTCGGGCACAGCGACTTCGAGAGCGTGAAGGTGGAGACACGGGCGACGCTCGACCTCATCCCCGAGTCGCGTGTTTCCAACATCTATGTGTTCATGTTCCTCGGAGAAAAGAGAATATTCGCCCACTACTTCGACCAGAGCGTGCTCGCGGCGACCCTTGAGGGACTTGAGGAGTCCGAAATAGAGTCGTGGTACGTAGAGCAATACACCGGTGAGAACGGAGGAGCGACGAAGACACACGGAACGGTGCATCTGCGTGCCCCGCAATGCGAAGGCGCGGAAATCTACCTCATAGCGAACATAGACTCCGACATGGTGAACATCTCCCCGGAGAAGCTGAACCTCATAACCGCCAAGACGGAACTGAAAAATCTCGTGGCATCGATGAATCAGGAAATCACCTCACGCAACGGGCTCTTCCCGATGGCCGGGCTCTATCTTGAGAATGACGGCTCGCTCGGCAAGGTCGATGTAAATGAAAAGGGCATATTCCCGACCGGGAAGGAGAGCGGCGACGTGACCGTCGAGCTTACAAGACTTGACGCGAAGGTCAAGGTGAACGTAAGAGTCGCGACCGACTATGAGCTCAAGACCACGGAAAACGGGGTGACGACCGTTCAGACACTCAAGGGCTTCAACCCGGAGTCATGGCAGGTCGTGAACCTTCCGAAAGGCTGCTTCCTGACCCCGCACGGAGCCGCGGACGAGGAAGCCATCGGCTACTTTTCCACAGAACCCGTGATGTTCGAGACGACTGAGGAACAGACATTCACGTTCAGCCAGAGCGACGGGACGGAGACGACTGCGACGGTGACAGCCAACGGCTTCTCTTTCTATATGCTTGAGAACAAGGCGGACGCGAAGAACGAGGTCACCTCATTTCACGAGCGCGAGAGAAAAAACAAGGACAGCAACGGGAAATATGACAGCAGCGACGGGGTCTGGACAAACGCGCCGGAGAACGGGACCTATCTCGTGCTCAAGGGAGAGGTCGTGATGGACGTGGACGTGTCATCCGAGGCGAAACAGCAGCAGCTCGCGGCCGACGTGACCTATTATGTCCACCTCGGGAACATCAGCACGAAGAACGGCGGAAGCCTGAACGACTACAACATCAACAGAAACACCGTCTATACCTACAACATCACAGTCAAGGGTGTCAACAAGATTGAGCTTGAGGTGACGACCTCGCAGGGCGACGGGGGCAGCCCGGCATCGTCTGATGATGTCAGGGAGGACGAACCGGGAGCGGAGGGGATGGTCTATGTCGCTAAGGAGACGATATACACTTTCGACGCGCACTACGGACAGAGGGTATTCTGCTTCGATGCAGCCTACATCGACCCTGAGACAATGACCTGGTACGTGAAGACGCCTTTCGGACGCGAAGGCACGCCGGACAGAATCGGAGACACCGAGATACCGTCGGGAATGGACTACAAATGGGTGCAGTTCGAGGTGAACAAGCTCTCGGACACAAAGGCCTACGCCTACACTTCCGACGGGGGCAGGACCTACGGAAGCGCCGAGCTCTCTGAAGTACCGTTCAGCCACAGGAATCGGACATACCCCGGGGACGGGAAACCTGAGCTTATGGATGTCGTGCAGTTCATGGAATACATCAAGGCTCAGACCCGTGAACTGCAGGCCGGCAAGGAGTCCGACTTCAGACGCGAGTTCGACCAGGACTGGTTTGACTGGTACAACAGGAATAACCCTGACGCGCAGGTCACGTCTCCGGGAGACGACTACACCAAACCGTGGTTCAGGAACAGGATTTATGTCACCGTATTCGTGAACGAGTTCTACTATGAGACTGACCCTATCACCGGCGAGGCGGACCCGCTGCTCTGGAAAAAGTTCGTGAACAAGCCCAACCGTCTCATGCACCTGCTCTGCGACAACCAGAAGAGCCTTGACGGGAGCAGTTCGGTGACAGGAAGCGTGGTGACGATACGCCAGCGCGCTATTCAGACCCCGTACAACATCGATGACCCGGAGCTCGTGTCCGGATGGGGCTGCGAGACAGAAGACGAGAATGCGGACAGCTACCTGTGGTACTACCCTTCGGAGACCAACAACTACATCAGGCCGCGCGGCGTGGACTACGGCAACAGCTCGATATACAACGGCATGTACAACACCGCCAGAGTCTGGGAATGCGTGAAGTCCGACGTCTGGCAGACCGGCGGCAACGCCGTGAAATGGTCGGATTACCTTGACTACGAGCGTGAGAACGACTACACGGGAAGCAAGGGGCACAATATACTCTTTCTCCGTGAAGACAAGACCTGCCTGCAGTACAGCGCGATGATGCGCAACCGCGACAACAACGGTAACGGCGTCATCGACCCGGACGAGCTGCGCTGGTACACGGCGTCAATCGGGCAGCTTGAGTTCCTTTTCCTCGGAGAGCTCGGACTCGCGGACGACGCGACGCTCTATCCGAGAAAGTATGCCGATGCCGGAAAAGACGATGCCTACCCTAAGGGTCATCCCTACGCCGGTGTCCCGATGTGGAAGAATCATGTCGTCAGCAGCACGATTCATGTGGCCCGCGACAGCACCGGCGCCGCGCAGTATTGCAACCCGCAGATACTCTGGGCGGAGGAGGGCGTCTCAGTGTCGGCGTATAAGCAATGGCCGGCCGACGAGAGAGGAGCATACACCACCAAATGCGTCAGGAACCTCGGCTTTGACAACAGGAGCGAGGAGTATTTCACCGTTGACGACGAGGCTCATCGTCCGCAGGATCTGGTGGTCATGACAAGACCTTCCGACGAGACCATCACGACGTCTTCCGTCTATAAGTTCGACACGCGCCGCATAAGCATGAAGTCCAAACGCTTCCGCACGTCAATCGAGCTTGAGCCATACGACGAGAAGTCGGAGATGTCCCGGCTGTACGAAGGCTTCGAGACGGGGCCGCTGTACTATTCCGGGAACGTCGGCGTCGGCGACCATTATGAGAACCTGATGAAGATGCTGCAGGCCGGAAAGTCTCCTTGCCCCGACAGCTACAGGGTGCCGAACATCCGCGAAGTAGCCGTGATGTTCCTCCTTACGGACAACCGCGACTGGTGGGGTTCAAGCCTGTGGGCCAGCCGAATCTACACCAGCACATACTACTCGATGGGAATATTCGGCAACTCGAAGAACGGCTACAGCGGCTCCGGCGAGAACAGGATAGCAAGAACCTCCTGGAACACCGCCACCTACCTGTGGGGCAACGACGGCAACATCAACCTCAACGGCGACGTCAGCCGCGCCATCCGCTGCGTCCGCGACTGGAATCCCGACACGGACGGCTAAGGCTCAAAATACATCCAAAATAACTGAAAAAAAATTAAACAGTTTCTAAATGCGTGGCATGAATAATGCAGCCCATTTTACAATTTCACTTGGGTAATCCGGGGTTCTACCCGATTACTATATATACATACAACAACGCTTCCGGGCCCCGATGTGAATCGCGGCCCGGATTTTTTGAAGCTGTTCAGATTTTTTGTTCAGTTATTCTTAAAGCATACGCGCATATTTTCGTTTGATTACGGAGGAATTCTTCAGACAATCACACAAAGACACAAACAGTTCTGAGTTCAATATACCCAAGTTTTCATAGCCATCCGTCATTGACTCAATGTATTCCAGATTATACTCATCAACCTGCTCTCCATATACATAAGTTTTCAGTGGAAATGCAAATGAATCAGTAACATTTTCACCGGCTGCGAACACAAATGCACTGACACATCTTTCTGGAATGCTAACACATCCATGTTCAACTCTCAATGAATCAGGCACATGATTCTGTGATGTCGGAAGAGATGCCATAACAAGGTTCTCATGAATATGTCTCAGAACAATGAAATATTTTGGTTTCGGCTTAGCTCCGTTCTTGAACATAAAACGGTTGAACCGCAGTAACTGCCCGTCTTCAAACATGACGCTATTCCCTCATCATGTTCGCGGCCTGCCGTACCGCAAGTGTCTCTTCATAAAAGGCTCTGGCATCCGGACAAAGCTGCCGTCCCATATCAATTATGACAGACGAACTGTTTGCACGCTTCTGCTCAAAGTCTTCGACAAGTCCATATTCTTCAGCAGTTTGTTTCCATAATCCACCATCACGATGAGTCTCCGCTATAAGTTCCTCGGAATTCATGTTCCCGTATTTCTTCATCACCTGCTCCATCACCTTGAGCTCCGCATCCGAGAACTCACCGTCCTCAAACTTCTTCCTCGGAGTCACACGTATTCCCTGTCCGTTAAACTCCAGAGAGATATAGTCCTCCAGCAAGGCCGGACCATCCGAAAGTTCTTCAAACACATCAACAGATACGGGACCGAGCCTCCAAACCGAGAACTGTATTCCGAGAAAAGGGATATGATACTGCTGTACCATTCTTTCCTCCATAAGAAACAGGAGTTTGAGAATCTCCGTCTTATATGGATACTTGGCTTTTTCTGCGATATAGGAGACTGCATTACCAAGTTTCTGTCTGTTTGTTTCCGAAAAACTGCTCATAGACAATACTCAAAAATTATTAAGTCCGTTGCAAATATATGCCTTTTTGTTGAAGGAGCAACCCTTTGCAACAGAAATTTTTATGATTTCATACGATGTCCGATGAGACCGTTCCCTACCGCGCAGGCTTGAAAAGGCTGCGGCAGAGTTCGGGGATGTCGCCGACGCGGACTATCTCGATGCCGTCGGCGCGGAAGTCGAGGTTGGAGAATGAGGAGATGAAGATGCGGCGGTATTTCAGGCGCGCGGCCTCGGCAATACGCCTTTCGGTCTGGGCCACGGGACGGATTTCCCCGCTCAGCCCCACCTCGCCGGCAAAGCAGACGTCTGAAGGAATCGGGAAGTCGATGTTGGACGAAAGCACAGCGCTGACGACGGCGAGGTCGCAGGCCGTCTCGGTAATCTTGAGGCCTCCGGCCATATTCAGAAATACATCCTTTATGCTCAGCTTGAAGCCGGCGCGCTTCTCCAGCACGGCCAGCAGCATATTCAGGCGACGGGTGTCGAAGCCCGTGGCCGAGCGTTGCGGAGTGCCGTAGGCAGCCGTGCTCACAAGCGCCTGAACCTCAATGAGGAACGGGCGCGTCCCGTCGAGAACCGCGCCGACGGCGATGCCGCTCAGATTGTCCGCGTGCATTGGAATCAGCAGCTCGGACGGGTTGGGAACCTCGACAAGCCCGGTGCCGGTCATCTTGAACACGGCGATTTCCGATGTAGAGCCAAAACGGTTCTTGATGCTGCGCAGAAGCCTGTACGCTCCCCTGTTGTCGCCTTCGAACTGGAGCACGACATCGACGATGTGTTCAAGGATCTTCGGCCCGGCGATGCTCCCCTCCTTGGTGATGTGCCCGATGAGGATGACCGGCACTCCGGTCTCCTTGGCGAAGCGGAGCAGCATGGCCGCGGTCTCCTTAATCTGCGAGACGGAACCGGGCGATGACTCGACGGCCTGCGAGTACATGGTCTGCACTGAATCGACGACCATAAGATCCGGCATCAGCGCACGCGCCTCAGCAATCACGTTCTCCATCAGGGTCTCGCTGTAAATCAGGCAGTTGGAAAAGTCCGACACTCCAGCCCCAATCCCGGCCGCGAGCCGTTCCGCCCGAAGCTTCACCTGCTTCGCCGACTCCTCGCCAGTGACATAGAGCGTCCTGAGATTCGGGCAGTTCAGAGGAATCTGGAGCGAGAGCGTAGATTTTCCGATGCCGGGCTCCCCGCCGACCAGAACAAGCGACCCCTCGACCATTCCCCCGCCGAGTATGCGGTCAAGCTCCGCGTTGTTCAGCGACACGCGAGCCTCCCCGCCGGTCTCCACGGCCGAAAGCGGCTGAGGCTTCGACGCCGTCCCCACGGAGTTCACGCCTGCCGCGCCGACAGGCTTCTTCCCCGTAGCCACCGTCTCCTCGACCATGGTGTTCCATTCCCCGCACGCAGGGCACCGCCCCATCCACTTGGGACTCTCGTTTCCGCATGACGTGCAGAACCACGCCGTCTTAATCTTTGTCGCCATATTCATTCAAAGTGTTAAAAGCATCATTTGGCGTAGAAGCGGTACTCGGTGGTGCTGTAGTAGCGGTCGCCGGGGCGGAGAACCGTTGAGGGGAAGCGCGGCTGGTTCGGGCTGTCCGGGAAATGGATGGTTTCGAGGAGCATTCCGCCGAATTTCTCTATCGGGCCGTACTTGCCCTGATAGCTCTCGTTGAAACTGCGGCCGGTAAAGGTCAGCAGGGTCGGTTCGGTGGTCCAGGTCTCAACTCCCCTGCCGGACTTGCGGTCATAGAGGTCGGCCGCCTTGCGGAGAGTGCCGTCCCAGCCGCGGAGAACCCAGCAGGCGGACATTCCGTGCATTATGCGCAGGTGCTCGTTTTCCATGTCTATGCGGTAGTCCACCCTGTGAGGTTCACGGAAGTCGAACGGAGAGCCCTCGACAGGAAGGAGCTTGTCCGGGCAGAAATGAGTGTTGTTCTGCACGCAGGTGTCCGCCTCGACCTGAAGTAGGTGGTCCATCACATAACAGCCCTCGTCGCCCTTGAGGTTGAAATAGGTATGGTTCGAGAGGTTCACCACCGTAGGCTTGTCGGTAACAGCCTCGTATTCGGCCTTCACGGTGTTGTCGTCAGTCAGCCAATAGGTCACCCATGCGTCCATGTTCCCGGGATAGCCCTGATCCCCGTCGGGACTGAGCCTGTGGAAACGGACTCCGGCACGATCATCCTTCGTGACAATCTCGGACTCCCACACGAAACGGTCAAAGCCGAGCTTTCCTCCGTGGCACTGCACCGGTTCGCCGCCGAAGCTCTCGTTGGCATCAAGTTCATAGTGCACGCCGTCAAGGTCGAATGAGGCATTGTCTATGCGGTTGCCGTAGCGGCCGATTACAGGCCCGATGAACCTGTCCTTGTGCTCAAAGTTCTCCAAATCGCCGAAGCCTACGACAACGTCGCCTAACTTCCCGTCGCGGTCCGGGACCCTGATGCTGACGATGCGCGCGCCGTAGTCGGAAAGCTGCATGGACGCGCCGCCGTGATTGACTATTGTGAAAAGTTTCACCGGCTCTCCCGTGGAGAGAGTTCCGAAATCGGATTCCGTCACACCTGCCTTAGACGAGCAGGAAAAGAGCAGCGGAAGGACGGCTGCCGCAATCAGTCTGGATGTTTTCATTCTGTCATCAATTATGAAGCATTTATAATCCGGCCGCCATCGGTGACCCAGACTAATATGCAAAAGCCATCGGCAACCACGGATAATATGCAAAATAAGCGCAAATGATTCTTTTTCGCAAGAAATATAAGTTCAAAATATGCAATAATCCGCTCATGGCTTCGGGGAACCTCCGCGCGGAGGAGAGGACAGAGGATAGACACGTTCGTCGGTAAAGCTGAAAAAGCTGTCGCCGGCGATGATTATGTGGTCCAGAAGGGATATGTCCAGAGACTTCAGTCCTGAACGCAGCTCGGCGGTCCGCTTCAGGTCAGACTTTCCCGGCTCCGGTGAACCCGACGGATGGTTATGGAAAAGAATTACGCCCGTTGCCTTTTTTTCAAGCGCGAGACGGGCAACTACCCTGGAGTCTATGCCGGTGTCATTCAGGCCTCCGGAACTTACCATCTCCCTGCCCAGCGGACGGTTGCGGCGGTTCAGGAACAGCGCCCAGCATTCCTCGTGGTCAAGCACCCGCAGATACGGGGCGAGAAACCTCGCGGCCGTCAGTGAATCCATCACCGAGATGTCCGTATTTCCGGCCTGTTCAAGCGCGCACCGGCGGCCAAGCTCAAACGCGGAAGCGACGGACGCGGCCTTTCCGAAGCCGATGCCGGGGACATCGCACATACGCAGAACCGACATCGCCGAAAGCGAGCAGAGGCTATGCCCGGAGGCTCCGTAAAGTTCCCGGGCAAGGTCCATCGCATTCCTTCCGCCCGTCCCTGTCCTCAGAAGAACGGCAAGCAGCTCCACATTGGACAAGGCTGCCAGTCCCCTGTCCCTCATCTTTTCCCGAGGTCTCTCGTCCTCGCTCAAATCCAGCATTTTCATAAAGCCTCAACAATGAAGCGCAATTATAGCTGATATTTCCCGGATGAACGCAGAACCTAAAAAAAGAAATGCAAGATTTTTCTCTTTTTTGAAATCAACAAATTTATTTTGAGATTCACTAATCCTCAATTAACCGGCTTCAACCCCGCAATACGAATGCCCATCCGACACGCATCAGCTGCGCCAGAAGAGACGGACTCGGGTGCAGAGCCAAGTGGCGAGCATCATTAGCAGAGTGAGAATGAGTCCCTGCATGAAGCCCCAGAAAGGAGAGCCGGAGGCGAGCTTGCCAAGAAGCGGCATGACACCTGTCAATGAGAGCAGAGGCCCAATGACGAAGCCGGTCACGGTGTAGGCGACCATGGGGTTCTGCCCGACTCCGGTAAGGAAACGGCAGCGGAGCCCGGCGTTCAGTTCGGCGCAAAGAAGAGCGGACACAACGAGTATGCCCATGCCGGAGGTGGTGAACAGGTAGGACAGGTTGCAGTAGTCCTTGGTGATACCGCCGTCGAGAGGGTCGAACATAATGCCGACAAGGGTGAGCGCGAAACCAATGTAACCAATCCTGGCCCACACGGACTTTGCAGACCGCCTCGTGACGGCGAGGAAGGCTCCGGCAAGAGCCGCGGACAGGAAGAAGTCGGCCACGACATGACGTGTGTAGAGCCCCCAGAGCTGGACAAACACGGTTACGGCCGCAAGCAGAGATGCCGGCACCCAGACCTTCTCCTCAATCGCGGCATTGTGCTCCGGAAGGTTCCTGAAAGCGAGAATCATGTCCCCCACGACGGAGCCGACAAGCACGGGGATGACATACTGGAGGAAAGACCATTGGAAGAACCAGCCTATGCCCGGCGAGACTTCCGGAATGAACGACAGGGCCTGCGGCGCGTATGACGACACGGCCTTCACAGCCGCTACCAAGGCGATGCACAGCCACCTGTGCGCCATGTTGTCGCGTGTCCACAGCCAGAAAAGCCCGCCGAAAAGCGATGCCACTGCCAGAATCATGATGATGATGTCGTTGTCCGTCGTGAGCGGTACACCGAAAAGAAGCCTCTGCATGACCCCGCAGCCGACGAGCAGCGCGACTCCGGAGAGGTTCACGAGGGGGCCGACCCACTTTTTAGATGAGGGCAAACGCATGAGAGACAGGCACATCGCCGCCCAGACAAGCATTCGAAACAGAGCCTTCGCCCACTCCGGCTCGCTTCCCTGCCAGATTCTGTAGCCGTTTCCGAGCACGAGCGCAAAGACCGTGAGCACCGCCCATCTTTTCAGGAGCCCTCCGCATATCGTCCATACACTCATTCCCCTGTCCAGCTTTTTCCGCATCGAGAACGGCAGCGCCGCGCCCATTGACAGCAGAAAGAAGGGAAAGACAAGATCGACCCACGTGATTCCGGGGATGTTCGGGTTGAAGTCGTATGTCGGCGGCGGTGTCTGCGCATGGAACATCCACCCGGGAAGTCCGGAATGGAATCCGATGTTGGCGCTGAGCACCATCCCGATGATGGCGATGCAGCGAAGTATGTCGATTGATGCGATTCTTCCGGACGGCGCGGCAGACTTTTCTGTGTCCATAATCATGTGGTTTTAAAGGTTATTTCGGGCACAATTTCCGTGTCCGGCATTTATTTCGCAAAATACGAAAAATTTTCGTAACTTTCGGTTTTGGAAGAATAAAAAATCTTAAAAATTAAGGATATGAAAAAGATATTATTTACTCTTATCGCCGCGTTTATGGCATTGTCCGCATACGGGAAGCCGGTGACGGGAAAGGTGACCTGCGAAGGGAAGGGAGTCGCGGGAGTGGCCGTTTCCGATGGATATAGTGTCGTGACGACGGACGCTGGAGGGCATTTTCGCCTCGACGTCGCACCGGAAGGACGTTTCGTTTTCATCTCAACGCCGAGCGGACACATATCCCCGACCCGTGGGGAAGGAGCCTACTGGCAGAGAATTGAGGCGAAGAAAAAGGTCTATGACTTCACGCTCCAGCGCAATCCCAAGGATGACACGAGGCACAACATCATCGTGATTGCTGACCCGCAGATAAGCGACGCGGACGAGTTTGAGGGGCTTCGCGAGCACGCGGAATATGTCAGAAAATGCGCGGAGAGGGTCTCCGGAGACTATACCTTCGGGCTGTGCCTTGGTGACATCGTAGGATGGAATCACGCGCTCTACCCTGAGTACAACAAGATTATGGACGCGACGGGAGTGGATTTTCGCAAGGTCATCGGCAACCACGACATGACCAACTACGGCCGCTCGTTCGAGGGTTCGACAAAGGACTTCGAGGCCATGTACGGGCCGACATATTACTCGTTCAACGTCGGGAAGGTGCACCACATCGTGCTCAACGACAACTTCTATGTCGGTAAGGACTGGTACTATATCGGCTACCTCCCCGAGGAGCAGCTGCACTGGATGGAGCAGGACCTCGCGCTCGTGGGAAAGGAGATGAAGGTGGTGGTGTCGCTGCACATTCCGACCACCCTGCGCGAATGGGACAGGACCGGCTACAACTTCGACTTCAGCAAAATTGCCGACGTGATGTGCAACAAGAAGGCCGTCTATGACCTGCTGGAGCCATACGACGCGCTGATTCTCTCCGGGCATATCCACACCGGCGACAACGAGATAATCAGCGACCGCCTCATGGAGCACAACGTCAGCTCGCTCGGAGGCGCGTGGTGGTGCGGGCCGATCTGCGTCGATGGCGGTCCTGCCTGCTTCAAGCTCTACACATTCGACGGAACGGACGTGAAGTGGACCTACTACGGATGCGGCACACCGGAGGAATACCAGATGAAGGTCTATGCCGACGATCCGGCCTACCCGGGACAGGTCGTGGTGGACGTCTGGGACTATGACCCGCAGTGGAAGGTCGAGTACTTCGAGGACGGGGCGAAGGTCTGCGACATGACGCGCTTCGAGGGCAAGGATCCGCTCGCGATGGACCTCTACCGCGACCCGTCGTCGCTCAAGCGCGGCTGGGTGTGCGCAGTCCTCACCCAGAACCTCCTGAAGGCTCCACTCTCGCCCGACGCCAAGGAAATCGAAGTCCGCGTCACAGACCGCTTCGGCCGCGTCTATAGCGAAAGAATCAGTCGGAACTAAGCTCATCTCGGGGCTTCACAGTCAGCCTCAAATATGGTTATTTTTATCAAAATGTTCGGAAAAATCAGATAAACGATGATTTTTCCGAACATTTTGATAAATTTGCAAGAAAAATTTGCCATGAGAAGGAAAATCAGTGAACAACTGTCGGAATGGAAAGACAAAGCCGGAAGAATGCCGCTCATCGTGGATGGGGCACGGCAGGTAGGCAAGACATACATCATTCAGGAGTTCGGGAAAGAGCAGTTTGAAAACACTGTCTATCTGAACATGGAGACGGAAACCGCACTGACCAGACTGTTGGAATCCGAGATTGCCCCGGATAAGATTATACAGTTCATCGAAGCTCTCAAGAATGTAAGAATCATCGCCGGGAAAACACTGATTTTCTTCGACGAGATACAGGCCTGCGAACGGGCGCTTATGTCATTGAAATATTTCCGCGAACAGGCTCCGCAGTTTCACGTGGTGGCCGCAGGTTCTCTTCTCGGAGTGGCCATAAACCGCAAGAGATGCCCATACCCGGTAGGCAAGGTCGAAGAAATGAGGCTATACCCGCTGGATTTTGAGGAATTTCTCTGGGCGACAGGAAAGGAAAGCCTCGCGGCGGAAATTCGGAGCCATTTCAGCACTGACGAAAAAATGCAGGAAGTCTGGCACGACATGGCACTGGATTCCTACCGGGACTATTTTATCGTCGGCGGGATGCCGGCCGCAGTTGCGGAGTTTGTCAGAACCGGAAGCTTTGTCCAAGTTCAGCAAATACAGAACAGCATCCTGAACCAATATGTCGCGGACATGGCAAAATATGCCGACAATCCGACAAGTGTCAAGATACGAGCCTGCTACAATTCCATCCCCATACAGCTCGCCAAGGAAAACACGAAATTTCAATACAAGGTCGTGCAGAGGGGCGGAACGGCGACGATTTTCGGAGAGGCAATCGAATGGCTCGAATTCGCCGGCATCGTAATCAAATGCAGACGGCTTGAACATGGGTTCATCCCGATAAATGCATATATAGATTTGGCCGATTTCAAACTCTATATGGCAGACATCGGGCTGCTGACGATGGCTTCCGGAATCCCACTGCAAACGATTCTCTCACCAGTGGAGGAAGACAACACCTACTTGGGAGCAATGACAGAAAACTTTGTTGCTCAGGCACTTGTCGCCGGAGGGCACTCGGTAAACTACTGGCAAAGCGACGGCAAGGCAGAGGTTGATTTTGTCCTGCAACTTGACGGCAAGGTCGTGCCGGTCGAGGTCAAGAAAGGAAAGAGAAACAGGTCCAAGAGTCTCGGAGTCTTCGCGGAAAAGTACAAATCGGAGTATGCTCTCAGAATCTCGAAAAAGAATTTCGGGTTTGAGAACGGGATAAAGTCCGTGCCGCTGTATGCGGTGTTCTGTATATGAGCAAGCGGCGGGAGGTCGGATGACCTCCCGCCGCTGCGTTTGGCGAGCTTAACGCCCGCTTGGGGAAATTCCTTGCGGAATTATTTGTTATTCAATCTTGAGGCAGCCTGCCACGCCATACTGAGCGTCAATATAGTAAACATACAGAACTCCGTCCTTTGCTGTTATGCAAGCATCAGCATAAGCACCGGCTCCAGTCCAATCATTATTGACATAATTCTCGCCTTCTTTAACCCAGTTCGCCTGACTATAGATATTAAGAGTGTAGAAATTCTCTACTTTATCTGCCTGAGTTGCATCCAGAACGACAACCTCCGGAGAATCATAATTGAAATGGCAGCTATGAATCATGGCAAGATATTTCTTGTCTCCATTCTTAACCATTGAGATGCAGTCATTATTCTCCATCCAACCGCAGCCTGTAACATAAGCGACATCCCAAGTATTAGCCGCAATATCTGAACAGTATTTAAGATTATAGTCGCCGCCATATCCAATAAACCAAAGGCCATCAGCCAAAGTTGAGCCATTCGGAGCGACGCAGCCGCAGAAAGCATTTGATGTATATGGCGTTGTGTTGCATTTAAGAGCGCCAACTACGCCATTCGCGACTTCCCATGCCATCCAATATGCGCTATAAGAGGCATACGCCGTAATGACAGCATTGCCTTCAATATTACCAGAAACGCGAACATTGCCCATCTCTCCGCACCAAATATTGCCAGAATTATACTCAACAAGAAGCCTCGGGGTCTGGTCAAGAGACTTTGTCGTATAGAGTCTGAACATTTCAGCAGTTTCGTCACTCGCCCACTTTGCATTGGCTGCAAAGATAACATTTCCTGCATCATCGACACAAAGACTCTGTGCTTTCATCCCTTCAGGGAGAGATATGGTCTGAGCCACCGTTCCATCCGCAGGATTCAAAGCAAGAATTTTGGAGCCATTTGCAAGAAGAACATAATCGCCATAAACAGCAAGACGTGCGCCGTCTCCAGCAGCAAATCCGGTCCAGTCGGTCGCAGGCTTCTTTATCCAAG
>CAVBPI010000005.1:23776-24272 GCA_963596955.1 bacterium
CCGGTCTGATTTACTGTGAACGTAAGAGGTTCAAAGCCTTCGGCTGAAACAAGAATCTCCGCAGCACGAGGCTCAAACTCATTATAGGCTTCCACTGTGAGTTTCGTAACCTGCTCACCATAAGCCTTTGTCGTGGCTTTCTTTACCCAAGTGAAATCTACAGGAATAGTCACCTCGTAAGGGACATTGGTCATGACCTTGAGCTCGACCTCGCCGCCCTTGCAGTCAATATCAGCAGACTCTGCTACGAGGGCAATCTTGTTTACCTGCGCCTGAATGAGAGTGAACTCCTGCTGTGCTGTGCCGGCTGTCACCACGATGATTGCAGTACGCTCGTCATTTGTCTTGTTCTCCTCGGCAATGACCCTAATCTTGCCTTCGCCGGCAGTTCCCTTGGAGCCGACGATTGTGCACCAGTCGTAAGTTTCCTTGAGTTTGGCAGTCCAATCAACATTGGTCGTGAACTCGACGTAGAAATCAGTTTCCTCAGTTCCGG
>CAVBPI010000006.1:0-15673 GCA_963596955.1 bacterium
TCACAGTACCCCGACACGGAAAAAGGAGACGAGAAATCGCCTCCTTTTTCCGTGTCGGGGTACCTTGTAACCCCCAGTCGGCAGAGCCGACAGCCCCGAGGGGCACGCCGACTCCACTGCGTTACGTCGGGCGACTCCGTTCCTCCGTTGCACTCCGTCACTTCATCGCGGCGGCTTTTGCCGCCTTGCCGCACTCCTTAGAAACATGAAAAGAATAAACCGCTTCAGATTTGTCTATTATTTTCGAGGACAGATTTCTTTTGGAAGAGGAATGGTAACCATAAAAATAACTTGAACAATTTTGTTCTTTGCAGGCTGAACTTTTTTCTTTATGTTTGCAGTGTAAAAGGCACACAGAAACATGAAAAGAATAAACGGCTTCAGATTTTTCAATTATTTTCGAATATAGATTTATTTGGGAAGAAGGAGTGTACTGGACGAACACTAATGATGAGAGAATAAATATAGACCGAAAAGAATGAAAAATATGATTACAGCTACGGATATAACGAAAAGTTTCGGGAATCTTCGAGTTCTCAAGGGGATAAGCATTGAAGTCGGACGGGGAGAGGTCGTTTCGATTGTGGGAGCGTCGGGAGCGGGGAAATCAACGCTGCTGCAGATTCTCGGAACGCTCTCGCGGTCTGACGGGGGGACGCTCACGATAGACGGGAACGATGTCCTCGCGATGAGGGGGAACAGGATTTCAGAGTTTCGGAACAGGAAAATAGGGTTCGTCTTTCAGTCACACCATCTGCTGCCGGAGTTCACGGCGCTGGAAAATGTCATGATTCCGGCATTCATTGCGGGGAAGGGACGGAAAGAAGCGCAGGCGAGGGCGCGGGAGCTGCTGACGGAGGTAGGACTTGAGAACCGTCTCGACCACAAGCCTTCGGAGCTTTCCGGAGGAGAGGCCCAGAGGGTAGCCATAGCGAGGGCACTCGTGAACAGCCCCGCGGTGCTCTTCGCCGACGAGCCGTCCGGAAACCTCGATTCTGTCACGAAGCAGGAGATACACCGGCTGTTCTTCGACATGAGGGAGCGGCACGGGCAGACCGTCGTGATTGTAACCCATGACAACTCCCTTGCACAGATGTGTGACAGGAAATTCACCATGCAGGACGGGCTTATCCTCAAGGTAGAGTAGCGGACAGAAGGGCAAGGGACCCTTGCACAGCTTTGCGGCCGGGAATGTAGAGGTTCACCACAAGGAGAAAACGGCGGCCACGCCGACAGGACAGAGGAGACAAGGAGAAAATGGGAGTTTTCAGATTCAGGAAATTTGAGGTGCGGAACGAGAAATCCGCAATGAAGGTGAACACCGACGGGGTGCTGCTCGGCGCGTTGATGACAATAAGAGGCAGCGAGCGCCGTCTGCTGGACATCGGGACAGGCACCGGAACCATCGCCCTGATGGCCGCCCAGCGCCTTGCAGAAACTTCAAATTTCTTCATTGACGCGATAGACATCGACGAGGCGTCAGCCGAGGAGGCCGGGGAGAATTTCCGGGACTCCCTCTGGGCCGGCCGTCTGCACGCGCTCCGCTGCCCGCTGTCGATGTTCCGGCCGGATGCGGAATACGACCTGATATTCTCCAATCCGCCGTTCTTCACCGAAGCCCTCCACTCCCCCTTCGAACGCAAGGCGCAGGCACGCCACGCCGACGCGCTTCCCACCGAGGAAATCATGAGTTTCGCCGCCGCCCGTCTCAGCGAAGACGGAAGGCTGAGCCTGATACTCCCGGCGGAACGCGAGGCCGAGACCGAAAGAACCGCCGCAGAACATGGGCTGGCGCTCACACGCATAGTCAGAATCCGGTCATCCGAACGCAAGAAGCCCTACCGGGCAATAATGGAGTTCTCCCGCGATCTCGGACACACAGCCGGAGAGTTGCAGGAGAACGTTACAATAAATATGAATGGAAAGTATTCAGAACAATATCTAGATATTGTTTCTGATTTTCTTCTTATCGGTGAATACGCTCACGAGGAGGAGGCATCATACCCGGACCGCCGCGGCGACCGTCAAGCCGGTGAATCTGCTCACGTCTGAAATCTTCCTCCGCCACCAGAAGCCTTGCAATCTGCTCGTCCGAAAGCACCTCGGAAAAACGCTCATAATCAGAGTTTTCCCACGCCTCCAGCCGCGTCCTAGCATCAAGATACTTCTCCAAAAGTGGTGCCACATCCACCTTCTCATCTGATTTCAACGCCTTCTTCATTGCCTTCAGAGCCTCCTGACGCTCGTGGAACAGCTTGCCCTTCTGCTCCTCGTTTTCGTTATAGACTTTCAGAAAAGCCTCCGACTCCGCCTCAGACAGATTCATGCGCTTTGTGATGAACTCGACTTTCTCGGCCTGAGCCTTTTTCCAGAAATCAGGATCCTTGCCCTTTCTGTCACCTTTAGGCTGTGCTCCCAGGCTCAGAGCCAGAGGGAGCATTGCCAGCCATAACAAACAAACCTTATAAACATTTTTCATTTTTGAGTTTCTTTTTGGTCTATATCCATTTTCTCATCAGTCACATACAAAAGTATGCTCCCTCTTCTAAAATGAATCTGTCCTCAAAAATAAATCTCAAAAATCTGAGGAAGATTCATTTTGCGTGTCGTCAGTTGCTGTTGCCGACGGAATTGATATCCTCAACCGACGCACCGGTATATATCAGATATTCAATGATTTCATCACTGCTCAGGACAGTCGCGACATTGTCCGAGTAGAGTCTGTGCTCCGGAGCCGCCCGACGGCCGTCAAAGAGCAGCATACCGGAAAGAACCAGAGCGAGGGAAGCGGCCGCCGAGAGAACCGGTACCAGAATCCGGCGAATCTTCCTGTCGCGGGCCTCCTGAATTTCAGGCACGCGCGAAGCCCGTTCCCTCATCGCTTCGAAATAGCCCTCAGGGACGACGAAAGGATTGTCCTTCAGCCTTGCCTTGTCTTTCAAGATGTCCATATCACCATTCTGTTTCATATCACGATTTTTAGACATTTTTCGTTTTCAAAAGTTTAATTCCTCCATTTTCCGACATCACGAATCCGCTGAATTGCCCGCCAGTTCATCGCGTATCTTATTGTAGGCGATGTGATACGAGGCCTTCAGCGCCCCCTCCGATGTTCCGAGAATCCTCGACATCTCCTTGTATTCCACCTCGTCAAAATATCTCATCTCAAACACAAGTCTCTGTTTATAAGGAAGTTTCGCGATGGCACGATAAAGCGCAGACTGTGCGGCGTCACCGTTGAAATATGCGTTGCCTTCGATATGCCTGACGGCCGAAGATTCGACGTCGATGGATGAAAAACGCGAAAGAATATCCCGTTTCCTCAGAAAATTCAGGCTCTCGTTGATTACAATACGGTATATCCACGTATATATCCCTGAATCCGCCCGAAATTTCGGAAGGTTCCTCCATATCTTCACATAGCAGTCCTGCAGAACGTCGTCAGCGTCGGCGTGGGAAAGCACAAGACGCCGGATATGCCAATACATCCGTTCGCCGTAAAGCGCGACGATGCCGTCAAACGCCCCGCGGTAATCCTTCGCCCCGAGCCTTTCGGATATATGTCTTTCCGTCACGTTCATATTTTCATGCAAACATTTTTTAGACACGGATATATGCCGAAGGTTTAGAATTGACGCTCCAAACATCGGCGACGGCTCAAAAATACGGAATTTTGTGATTATCTTTGCAATTCAGATAAAAATGCCCCAAACCTCAGAATGAATGGGGCGACTATACTTTTATGATATAAGGGAATATGGAATATATACGCAACTTCTGCATTATCGCGCACATAGACCACGGAAAGAGTACGCTCGCCGACAGGATGCTTGAAATCACGGACACCCTGAACGCGAGGGAAATGGAGAATCAGGTGCTCGACTCGATGGACCTCGAACGGGAGAAGGGCATCACAATCAAGAGCCACCCGATTCAGATGCAGTACAAGTACAAGGGCGACACCTACACCCTGAACCTCATCGACACTCCGGGCCACGTCGATTTTTCCTACGAAGTCTCCCGTGCAATCGCCTCCTGCGAGGGCGCGCTGCTGGTAGTCGATGCGACGCAGGGCATTCAGGCTCAGACGATTTCAAATCTCTATCTCGCTGTGGAGCACGGGCTTGAGATTATCCCGGTGCTGAACAAGATTGACATGGACTCGGCGATGATTGACGTCGTCTCGGACCAGATTGTCGATATGATAGGCTGCTCGCACGAGGAGATTCTGCTGGCTTCGGGAAAGACCGGCCAGGGGGTGAAGGAGGTGCTGGACGCGATTGTGGAGAGGGTTCCCGCCCCGAAAGGCGACCCGGACGCGCCGCTTCAGGCTCTGATTTTCGACTCTGTGTTTAACTCATTCAGGGGCATCATCGCCTATTTCAAGGTCGTCAACGGGACCATCCGCACCGGCGACAAGGTCAAGTTCTTCAACACGGGCAAGGAATATGTCGCGGATGAGGTGGGCGCGCTGAAGATGAAGCTCTGTGCCCGCGACGAGATTGCCTGCGGAAGTGTGGGATACATTATTTCCGGAATCAAGACCGCCAGCGAGGTGAAGGTCGGAGACACGATTACTACCGTGGCGAATCCATGCCATGAGGCGATTGCCGGATTCGAGGAGGTGAAGCCGATGCTCTTTGCCGGAATGTACCCGGTGGAGACGGACCAGTACGAGGAACTGCGCGCCGACCTTGAGAAGTTCCAGCTGAACGACGCCTCGTTCGTGTTCGAGCCGGAGTCCTCGCTCGCGTTGGGCTTCGGTTTCCGCTGCGGATTCCTCGGGCTGCTGCATCTTGAGATTGTGCAGGAGAGGCTGTTCCGCGAGTTCGGGATGGACGTCATCACGACCGTGCCGAACGTCTCCTACAAGGTCTATACTACCCAGGGCGAGTGCATCGACGTCCACAACCCGTCAGGCCTGCCGGCGGCGACTCTCATCGACCACATCGAGGAGCCGTACATCCGCGCCCAGGTCATCTCCAAGGCCGATTTCTACGGTCCGATAATGAAGCTCTGCCTCGACAAGAGGGGCACGCTCATCGGCCAGCACTACATCACCGCCGACCGTCTTGAGCTGACCTACGAGATGCCGCTCTCCGAGATTGTCTTCGACTTCTACGACAAGCTCAAGTCCATCTCCAAGGGCTACGCCTCCTTCGACTACCACATCGTCGGCTTCAAGGACGCGAAGCTCGTGAAGCTCGACATCCTCCTCAACGGTGAGCCGGCCGACGCCCTCTCGTCCCTCATCCATGTCGATCACGCCTACGACTTCGGCCGCAAGATCTGCGAGAAGCTCAAGGAACTCATCCCGCGCCAGCAGTTCGACATCGCCATCCAGGCCGCCATCGGTGCCAAGATCATAGCCCGCGAGACTGTCAAGGCCGTCCGCAAGGATGTGACCGCCAAGTGCTACGGAGGCGACATCACTCGAAAGAGAAAGCTGCTTGAGAAGCAGAAGCAGGGCAAGAAGCGCATGAGGCAGATTGGCACCGTGGAAGTGCCGCAGTCCGCGTTTATGGCCGTGCTGAAGTTGGATTGAAAATCCAACTTCAGTTCAAAGATGCTTATACAATAACCCTCCGGTGAATCTTTGACGAGTCACTGGAGGGTTATTACTTTTTCAATCTCAGATTAGAGATTGCTATTATCTTTCTTCCAGTCAGCTACCGGCGGAACGATGCCGAGCTCAACGATTTCGTCGCGCATCTTGCAGAGGTGAGCGTAGGAAGCGTCGAGGGCAGCCATTTCCTCGGCTGTGCCCTGAGGCATGGTGTAGTGGCAGCCGGAGGCGTCGATGGTCGTCGGCATTGCCATCATCACGTTCTTGTACTTGCCGCAGTTCACGTATGTTCCGGCAGGGAGGGTGAACTTCTCGCCGCCCATTGCAGCCTCAATCATCTTGACAGCGTTGTAGGCAGGGCTCTGGAATGAAGAACGTCCGCGGAGCTTGATGATTGCAGAACCGCCCTGGATTGTCTCCTGCTTGATTTCCGCCATCCTTTCGGCTGAAAGGCCCATCTCTGAAAGCGGCTTGCCGTCAATCTTGACCTGAGATGCGAAGACTGCCATCTGCTCGCCGTGGCCGCCGTAGGTGTGCGCACCGGTGACCGCGCTCTGAGGAACGCCGAATTCCTTCGCGAGGTTGCTCTGGAGGCGGGTTGAGTCGAGAGCCGCGAGAGAGGTGAGCTGCTCCGGCTTCAGACCTGAGTGGATGAGGGCTGTGAGAGCCGTCACGTCAGCCGGGTTGAAGATGACAACGACATGCTTGACGTCCGGGCAGTACTTCTTGATGTAGTCGCCGAACTGGGCTGCAATCTGGCAGTTGCCCTTGAGAAGGTCCTCGCGGGTCATGCCTTCCTTACGCGGAGCTCCGCCTGATGAGATGATGTACTTCGCGTCCTTGAATGCGACCTCAGGATCGACTGTCCATGTGATGTTCGCGCCCTCGAATCCGCAGTGGTACATTTCCTCAGCCACGCCGTGAACGCCCGGCTCGAAGATGTCATAGAGGCAGATGTTAGGAGTGAGACCGAGCATGAGTGCCGTCTGCGCCATGTTGGAACCGATCATTCCGCCGGCTCCGACAATTGTAAGTTTCTCGTTTGTCAAATACTTCATGATACTAAATATTTATGTTTGTTTCCGTTCTCCTGAAATTCGGTCGCAAATTTAGTAAATAATTAAAAAATAACTATATTTGCAGCCTAATTATTAACTGTAGCAGAAACGTGGAACCTCCCAGTCCAATATCAGGAACTCAGAGCATAACGGCGGACAGTCTTTCTGACGACCCGCTGGCGACCAGATTTCATATAATGGATTAAGGCACACCCTCTCCGACGGAGGGCGGGTTTTGTCGTGTTCTGCACATTGATTTTGTGAAACCAGCTAAGGGCTTATATGGCACTATATCTAAAAAAGGAACTTGAAAACGGGGCCGAACTTGCGGTCTGGCAGATTACGGAAACAGAAGACGAGCTCAAGGAACTGAGTTCGGTACCTACTGACGAGATGGAGGAAATCAGCCTCTACGGAAGCGAGTCGCAGAGAAAGCAGAAACTCGCCGTGAGGGCGCTTATTAACGAGCTCTTCGACGAGAAGATGTATCTCGACCACCACGACAACGGCAAGCCGTACCTTGAGAACTGCGCCACAAACATAAGCATCACCCACACGGAGAAATATGTCGCCGTCATCATCCACGACGAGGACGACCTCGGGATAGACATCGAGTCGCTCGACCGCGATTTCTCCTCAGTGGAGAAGAAGGCCCTGTCAGAAGACGAGATTGACGACCTCGACGATGAAGACAGGAAGAAAAAGAACGAGCAGCTGGCGATTTACTGGTGCGCGAAGGAGGCCATATTCAAGAGAATGTCACAGAACAGGGTCGATTTCGCCGAGCAGATTGAGGTGGAGAAGTTCAACCCTAAGGGAGAGGGCGAGCTTGAGGCTACCTTCATCCATAAGGACGGGCATGAGGAGGAGTTTGATCTGGAGTATATGATCTTCGATAGACATGTACTAGTATGGCTGGTAGGCTAAAGTTTAGCCTACCACCAAGCAATCTATATGGAAATCTTTTAAGACTTTTTGCGACTTTCGCTCTCAGACGTTATGCCTTATAATAACTGCGAGATGAACTTGTTTCGTTTAGTCGTGGTGGTGAGGGAGTCGAGGGGACATTCGGTGCACCAGCCGCCGCCGAGAAGGACATATTCGAGCGAGGCGGTGAAGCGGTGACCGTGCTCGCATTCCCAGAGGTATTGGACGCAGGGGGTTCTGCGCGGCTTATTGCCGTCCTGCGCTTCTGCCGCTCCGCCGTCCGGAATCGCTCCTTCCGTCTGAGCCGCTCCGAGGAACTTGCCTCCGCGGAACTCCGCCGCCGACTGAATCTCCTCATCCGTCAGTTCGTATATGGACTTCGACTCGTCCCATCCGTGGTCGAGACTATGCAGCTCGCCGGCTTCGCGCGCCTTTTCAATGTTCTTTTCAAAATGCGGAGGAATCACGTCCTTCCATGACTTTATCGCCTCCCAAGCCTCACGAGAGCCATAATATGCCGCCATCTTTTCCGAATCGCCGTTCACCCAGGACTGCGTGCCCATACCCTTCTCAAAAGCATACGGTTTCATGAACATCTTGACGGCGAATGCCGGAGCAAGGAACGCGAGGTTGTAGAACCACGGAAGCTTCGACTTCATCTGACGGAAATATTCCTCGACCGGAACATTTTCCCGGAAATGGAGATAATTCTCAAGGACATCCGAATCCTCATACCACATTCCGTGGAAATTCTTCAGCGCAAACCACTGCGGCTCAAAGACTTTTTCCGGCCCGGGAAGGCCGAGGGCGCGGAGGAGACGGGTCTCGAACTCATAGTTCGTCATCCTGTACTGCTCACCGCTGCCGATGTTGTAGAAATTGTTCCAGAACTCCTCCGGCACCCAGTCCTCACAGACATTCGCAAGGAGACGGCCCGAATCCTCGATGGTCGCCCATTCGAGCACGCCCGCCACGGGGACATGGAAGGCGATGGGGTTCACGACATTGAGGATGCCCGGATAGAGAATGCCCGACTGCCGCAGCGACACCCAGTGCGGAATGCCGGAATCGACTATGACCTTCTCAGCACGGCACTTGGAAACCGAATACATATCGTAGGCACTTGCCATGACAGGGTCGCCGGAGCGTCCCCAGTGATGCGGGAAAAGCCTGTCCCCGAGCTGGGCCACCGAGCCTATATAGACAACTCTGACCTGCCCCGGCTCAGGCTGAGCCAGCACCGCCTTCGCGACATTCTCGGAAGAAGAGACATTGACTTTCAGTGTCTTCTCCGGGAAATAGTCCGCCGCGGGAGACACCATACCCCCGACATGAAGAACATAGTCGGCACCCGTCACGCCGCGCAGCACATCTTCGTAGTTCGTGAGGTCGCCCCAGACAATCTCCACCGACGGGTCGTTCATGTATGGCCCGAGTTTCTTCCTGTTCTTCTCGCTCGGACGGGCAAGCACCCTGACAACAAACCTGTCAGCCCTCGCGTGCAGCTCATGAAAGCCTGCCCAACCCATATTTCCGGTCGCCCCGGTCAAAAACACTATTTTCTTTTCCATATCAATTTATCGTATTTTTCAATTCAACCACTTTTTATTTCATTACTTCAGCCACTTCTCCGGATCCTGTGGAGTCGTATCCTTCCAAATCTGAAAATGCAGCTGCGTGTCGCGGTTGATGGTATCCACCGTCCCGATGTCCTGTCCGGTCTTCACCTTCTGCCCCGACTTGACGACGACATTCTTGAGCTTGCAGTAGAACGTGAAATAGTTGCCGTGCTGGACGAGCACGCACTGGTTGTAGCCCGGCATCACGAGCACCTGCTTCACTACCCCGTCGAACACGCACTTCACCGTCGTCCCCGGCTTCAGGGCTATGCCCACCCCGTTGTTCCTCGGAAGCTTCACATTCTTATAGACCGGATGGTACCTCTCCCCGAAGGCATCGACCACCGGTCCGTCGGCAGGCCACGGCAGCTTGCCCCTGTTCTTCGAAAACTCCGCCGCCAGCTTCTCGTCAATCACAGTCTTGCCGGATTTCTTGCCCTGGCCGCTCCCCGAAGGCGCGCTTCCCTTCATGGCTTCCCGCACCAGACGGGCAATCTCCCTGTCAAGCGCCTCCACCTGCTTCTTCTTTGCCGCAAGCTCCTTCTGATACTTCGACTTCTCCTTCCGGAGCTTACCGACCAGAGCCTTCGACTCCGCCTGCTCGCCCTTGAGCTGCTCCAACTCCTTCTGAGTGTTCTGCGTCACGCTCTTCTGCTCCGCACGCAGTTTCTGAAGGGCATCCCGCTCCGCCTCAAGACGGCTCCGGGTCTCCTCCATGCGCCTGGCCTCCTCCCCTATCTGCGAGGCGAGGCTCTTGAAATAGCCATAGCGGCGGTAGGCCTGCGAAAGGTCGTCGCTGGCGAGGATATACATATACCATATCCTCGCATCCCTGTTCTTATAGGCCCCCAGGACAAGACGGTCATAATGAGCAGCAAGCGTGTCGTAGCTTGCCTGCAAGGCGTTGATTTCCTTCTGTTTGAGATAGATTCTGTCGGCGCATTCCCGTTCTTTGCGACGGCTTTCGCGAAGAAGCGCCTGCCGATTATCGACCTTCTTCGAGACGAGGTTGTAGGTCGAGAGGGCGCTGCGGCTCTTGGAATCAGCCGAGGACAGCTGCCTGTTTATAATCTCTATTTCCCTCTCAAGGCGTTCCTTCTTTCTTTCCTGAGCGCTCGTGTCCTGCGCGGAAACGGAAATCCCGCAAAGCGAGGACAGCGCGGCAAGCAGCAGAAACGCCGCGGAGGCATGGCGCAGAGACGATATGAACGCACGGGACACCATCTATTTTCCCGCGGCCTTTTTCCTTTCGGCGATGCGTTCGTCCAGATCAGGAATCTCCCCGCCGTTCTTCGCCTGCGCCCTGTACCAATAGACGAACGCGAGGTCATACTCCTTCAGGGCATAGAGGACTTCAGCGTAGTGGTCCATAATCACGGGGCTGTCCTTCCCCCCGTAGAGCATCGCGTGCTTGAAGAAAGGCTTTGCCTCCAGAGCCTTGCCCTGAAGATAGAGAATCCAGCCGAAGGTGTCGAGGTAGGTCGCGTTGTCCGGCTCGGCCTCTATGGTCTTCTTGCTCATGGCGTATGCCTTCTTCAGATTTTTGCCTGTAACCGACAGGTAATATGCGTAGTTATTCAGGACATATATGTTGTCCGGGCTGACCTTCAGCACCTTGTCATAAGCCTTGAAGGCGTTCTTCGTGTCATTTTTCTGATAGTAGGCGTCACCCATGGCAGAATAGGCGGAAACGACGACCGCGCTGTCCTTAGGAGCCGTGCGCAGCATCTTCTGCGAGAGCTCTATGACCTTGTCATACTCCTTCATGAAGCTGTAGCCCGTTCCCGCAAGCGCCATGAAATCAGGGATGTCCGGATACTTCAGCGCCGCCTCCGAGCCCGCCTCCGCCAGCTTTTCCCAATTCTTCGAATAGAGCAGGGCGTAGAGGTAGGTCGCCGTCAGTTCCGGCTTGTCCGGGTGCATCGAGGCGTTCAGGCGGAAAAGGTCCTCCGCGACATTCTGACGCTGGGTGCGGTAGTAATAGGACGCGACCGTGGCTATCACCGAACTGTCGGAAGGATGTTTCCTGAAGCAGATGTTCGCCGCCGTGTCGAGCTGAGGGAGGAATGACGAGACGAACTTAGGGTCCGACTGTTCCACGAGAGCCTTGAGATATTCGGATTTTCCCTGCGCAGGGACGGTCTCGTTCGACATATAGCTGTCGAGAAGCGGGAAGAACTCCGAATATTTCCGTGTCATCCGCCGGGCCTCCGCCTTTCCGAGAATCGCCGGTGCGAAGCTTTCGTCCAGAGAAAGGGCCTCGTCGTAATATGTGACCGCTAGCGAGTCTTCGTACATCGACATCCGGTAGTCGCCGAGAGTTGAGAGGACGTAGGGTGAGGAATATTTCGAATTATATTCTTCCAGAGATTTGTATGCCTCCTCTGTCTTTCCCGAGGCCATCAGAAGGCGGAAGCGGTATATCGCGATGGACTCCGTCTGTCCGAATATCCTCTCGACGTCATCCAATGTTGCCAGCGCCTTGTCAATCTGAGCATTCTGGGCATACATTTCCACGAGGTCGAAGTAGAGGTCGCTCTTCTTAGGAAAGTCCGCGAGAAGTTTCTCGTACAGCTCAATTGCCTTGGGAAGCTGATTCGTGTAGCGATAGACGACGGAAAGCCGCTGCCGGTACCAGAAATTTCCGGGGTCGGCCTCGACGGCGCGCAGAAGTTCGGCCTCGGCGAGGTCATTCTCGTCCTTCGCCAGATACACGAGGGCGAGGTAGTAGTGCGCCGCGTCATATCCGGGGCCGGAACTTACTATCGAACGGAGCATTCTTTCCGCGGCGTCATACGCGCCGGCGTCATATTTCTCGACGGCCAGAAGCAGCGCGCCGTCGGTTATCGAGTCCTTCAGGTCCTTCTGAGCGAAGGCATTCCTCGGAACGGACAGCATCAGCACGGCGAGGAGGACGAAAAGATATATTCCCGTAAATTTTTTCTTCATTTCATTTGGTTTTTGGTAATCATTCAGAAATAACGCCCTTGTTATTTCCATAATCACGCCAAAACATACAAAGATAACAAGCAATTCGGGAAAAAAGAGTATTTTTGGGGAAAATATCGACCGATGCAACATAATGGGCCGGGGTTGCATCTTGAATGTCGGCAGTTTTTCGGCCCGATGCGACAATCGTGAACGAAGACAAGGCCGTTCTGCTCATAGGCAAATGCATTGACGGAGACCGGGCTGCCCAGAGGAAGATGTATGAGCTTCTGGCACCCCGCTATTTCCCCGTGTGCATACGCTATGTGGGGGACAGGACCGTGGCGGAGGACATTCTGCAGGAGGGGTTCGTGGCGCTTTTCACGAAACTCGGCAGCTACAGCGGGGCAGGGTCGTTCGACGGTTGGGCGCGCAGGATTTTCATAAACGCGTCACTGATGTATCTCAGGAAGAACGACGCGCTGAAGATGAGCGACGACATCTCGCTGGCACGGGGGTTGAAGGCGAACGAGGAAACGGCCATAGAGAAGCTTTCGTACAAGGAAATCATGGCTGCGGTGACGGAGATGCCGCCCGGGTTCAGGACAGTGTTCAACCTCTATGTGATGGAGGGATTCTCACACAAGGAGATTGCGCAGATGCTCGGGATAACGGAAAGCACGTCGAGGACGCAGCTGAGCCGGGGACGAATCTGGCTGCAGGACAGGATAAGGAGAATTACCGGATAGGATATTGGTATGCGGACTGCGGGAGACCGCGTCCGTGAAAAAAACACAGGATATGACGGACACACAGTTTGACGAGAAAATACGCGAGATGCTTTCGGCGCCTCAGGAACAGCTTCCCGAGGGGCTTTGGGAGGGCATCGAGGCGCGGCTCGACGCGGCGACGGGACAGCGGCGACGGGGAACTGTTGTCGTGCGCAGGTGGATTGCCGGGGTATCAGCGGCTGCGGCTGCCGTGGCCATCGGACTTATTGTCGCGCATTTTGTCCCGTCGGGGTCGGTTGTAGATGGGGAGATGCTGGCGGAGAATGTGGTTTTGGAGGCTTCTGCGGACGACGATGCGGACAAGAGGGCTGCCGAAGCGGCGTTGGGAGCTGCCGGAGAAGAAGGGAAACGCACGGAGGCGGAAAACGAAGTCAGGTTTGATGTCGTGAAAAAGAAGGATGCGGGACTGGTGGCGATGGCTGTCGTGCCGGCGCGAGAGGAAGCGAAGGCGGTATCGGCATCGGAGGCGGAAGGACAATCGTCCGGAAAGATGAAGGAACAAGCTACGACTGCGGAGAAGAAAGAGAATGCCACGGAGGAGATACTGCCGGAGGTTGAGACCGCCACGACGCGCGTTGATGTCGATGCCTATGGAGGCGAGCCGGAGTGTGAGCTGAAGGTTGATAATTCGGACATAGAGGCGGCATACGGCAAGGATGAGAGCGGAACCGGGCGCAGAGCCGTTCCTTTTGAAGTGACTGTCGGGGGTAACAGTTTCGGTGGGCCTGACAGGAACAACGGACCAAGGAAGATGTTCTCGCAGGGGCGCAGAAACACGGTCGGGAACACCTTCGTTGAAGGTATAAACTCCGACACTTACGGACTGCCGCTCTCGTTCGGGGTCGGATTCAGGTACGGCATCACGAAGTGGCTCGGAGTCGGCATAGGTCTGAACTACACGATGCTGAGCAAGAAGGTCGCGGGCACATGGTACGACGATTACGAAGTGCCGAACGAGATGGAAATGAAAAACAGCCAGCACTACATAGGAATCCCGGTTGATGTCTATTTCAGCATCTTCCGCACACGGTTCTGGGATGCCTATGCGACTGTCGGAGGCGCGGTGGAGAAATGCGTTTCCAACAGATATTCAGGAACGCTTGACGGAGAGTCCGTGCTCTGGACTCCGAAGGTCGGAGGCGTGCAGACATCAGTCAAGGCCGGTCTCGGCGTGGAGTTCTCTCCGGTAAAGTTCCTCGGGATTTACATCGACCCGAGCGTAAGGTACTATTTTGACAATAACCAGCCGAGGAGCAGCAGGACGGCGCAGCCGCTGGCGTTTGGCGTAGAAGCGGGCGTAAGATTTAAGCTATAGTTATTTGCCCTCAATGATATTGCGGGCGAGGGTGTTGGCGCAGACGAAGTCTTTCAGTTCCTGACAGTCGGTGCTGAGGATGGTATGGCGGTCTCCCTGCCAGAGGATGCTGCCTTTGTGAAGGAAGGCTATCTTGTCGCCGATTTCAAGAATGGAGTTCATGTCGTGGGTGTTCACAACTGTCGTCATGTTGAACTCCTTGGTCAGGTCGCTGATGAGGCGGTCGATCAGGATTGAGGTATATGGGTCAAGTCCGGAGTTCGGCTCGTCGCAGAAAAGATAGGACGGGTTCAGGACTATGGCGCGGGCGATTCCCACCCTCTTCTGCATACCGCCGCTCAGCTCGCTGGGAAACTTGTCGTCAGAGCCGACGACATTCACCCTTTCAAGGCAGTAGTGCGCGCGCTCGACCTTCTGCGCATGGCTCCAGTCCGTGAAGAACTCCATCGGGAACATCACGTTCTCAAGCACCGTCGCGAAGTCGAAGAGAGCGCTGTTCTGGAACAGGATTCCGATTTTCTGGTGCAGCGCCTTCCGTTCCTTATAATTCATCGAAGAAAGGGAATAGTCCCCGTATTTTATGTCTCCGCTGTCGGGCGACATCAGGCCGATGAGGTTCTTGAGCAGCACTGTCTTTCCCGAGCCGCTCGCGCCTATTATCATATTGCACTGTCCCGCGGCATATTCGACGTTTATGTCATTGAGTACGTTCACGCCGTCGAAGCTCTTGCATAGATGTTCTACCTTTATCATATATCTTTCAGATTCATGGAATTAAAGATTTTCGCAGCCTGATTTCCATTGTCGCGGCCTAATAGAGCATGAGCTGGGTGAGTATGAGGTCGAACATGAGAATGAGTATGCTGGAAACCACGATGCTGCGCGTGCTCGACTTGCCCACTCCGAGCGAGCCGCCCTTGGCGTAGTAGCCGTTGAAGGCAGCCACCGACGAGATGATGAAGCAGAACACCGCCATCTTGAAGCAGCTGTAAAAGACATAGTAGCCGTTGTAGCAGTAGTGCAGCCCCGTCACATAAGAGGCCGTCGATATGATGCCGGTCGCCGCGACCACCACCCAGCCGCCGACAAGGCCGAGGCCGAGGCTCATCAGCATGAGGAACGGACTGAGAACCGTCGCCGAGACCAGCTTCGGAAGGACGAGGAAGCCGGCGGAGTTCACGCCCATCATGTCCATGGCGTCAATTTGCTCGGTAATTCTCATGCTGCCGAGTTCGGAGGAGATGTTCGAGCCCATCTTGCCGGCAAGGATGAGCGCGACCATGGTGGAGCAGAACTCAAGGATGAGGCTCTCACGCACCATGTAGCCGACATACATCTTGTCGATGAACGGGTTTTCGAGGTTCGACGCCGTCTGGATGACGAGCACTCCGCCGATGAACACCGAAATCACTCCGACGATGACGATTGACGAGAGTATGAGCTTGTCCGACTCAAGCACGAACTGCTTC